>NZ_JBEYVX010000020.1:0-99008 GCF_040644195.1 Streptomyces sp. NPDC047014
GCTTCCCGCGCGGGCGCGCGGGAAGCCGGGGGGGGTGATGCGGGTGGATACCGGCTGCCGGTCAGTCCGTGAAGACCTGGACGATCCGGTCGCCGGAGACGGCGACGCCGGTCTTCTTGAAGTTGCAGTTCTTGATGGCACCGGCGTGCGACGGGCTCTTCAGCCATCCGTCGACGTGTGCCTTCTCGTCACCGGAGCCCCAGGCTATGTTCTCGGATCCGGTGGTGAAGCCGGTCGCGCCGGCCTTCTTGATCCGGTCCTGGATGCTGGACCCGTCCGAGCCCACGTGGTTGGTGGTCGAGTCGGCCGCGTATTCCTGCGCTGCCTTGGTGAGGGCCGGGTCCACGGTGAGCGGCGCGCAACCCGCTTGCGCACGCGCCTGGTTCACCAGTTCCAGGACCTTGCCCGGGTCGTTCTGCATCGGAAGCACGGCGTGTGCCCCGGAGTTCGCGGTCGGCGCCGCGGCGGCTACGGCCGTCGTCGCACCGGCGGTGCCGGCCAGTACCAGCAGGGAGGACGCGCAGGCGAGGACGCACCGGCGTCGCGTTCGGCCAGATCCGTGTCCCATGGGGTACCTCTTTTCGTTGGCTGGAAGCGGCGGACGCGAGCGCGCCGCCGCCGGAGCCCCAAGACCCGATTCTGCGCCGAGCCCCTCCGGCCCGCATCTCTCCAGGGCATCGCCGCAGCTCAGAGGCCGGATTCCGACCCCGTGACGGAGCGGGAGACGGCCTGGCCGGATCTGTTCGCCGTGGCGCCGGACCCTTCGTACGGACTGGTAACTTCCGCAAGTCGATCTTGCTTCACCCGCAGTTCACCTGCGCTGCACGAAGGAAACACCGTGATACGTCCGCGCCACGCGGCAGTACCCGCCCTCGCTCTCGCCCTCAGCCTGCTGCCCGCCTCCGGTGCGTTCGCCGCCCCCGCCGACGGCGGGACCCCGTACCTCGACACCGTCGAACAGACCCTGCGTCAGGTGTCCCCCGGTCTCGAAGGCAGCGTCTGGGAGCGCACCGCCGGCAACCGCCTGGACGCGTCCGCCCCCGGCGGCTCCGACTGGCTGCTCCAGACCCCCGGCTGCTGGGGCGACGCCACCTGCGCCGACCGCCCCGGCACCCGCCGGCTGCTGGAGAAGACCACCGAGAACATCGCGGCGGCCCGGCGCAGTGTGGACATCTCCACGCTCGCCCCCTTCCCCGAAGGCGCCTTCCAGGACGCGATCGTCGCGGGCCTCAAGCGCTCGGCGGACGCCGGGAACCGGCTCGACGTACGGATCATGGTCGGCGCGGCGCCGATCTACCACTCCACGGTCGTGCCCTCCAAGTACCGCGACGAACTCGTCGCGAAGCTCGGTCCCTCCGCGCGGAACATCACGCTCAACGTGGCCTCGATGACCACCTCGAAGACGGCCTTCTCCTGGAACCACTCCAAGCTGCTCGTCGTCGACGGCACCTCCGCGATCACCGGCGGCATCAACAGCTGGAAGGGCGACTACCTCGACACCGCCCACCCCGTCTCGGACGTGGACCTGGCCCTGACCGGCCCGGCGGCGGGCTCGGCAGGGGCCTATCTGGACACGCTGTGGGACTGGACCTGCCGCAACAAGTCGGCCTGGACCAGCGTGTGGTTCGCCTCGACGGGCGACGCGGGCTGCATGTCCACCCTGCCGCGCGACACCGCCGCGCCGGTCGCCGCCGGACAGGGCGGCGGAGTACCGGTGATCGCGGTCGGCGGTCTCGGCGTCGGCATCAAGGGCCGCGATCCCGCGTCCCGCTTCTCCCCCGTGCTGCCGACCGCGCCCGACACCAAGTGCCTGGTGGGCGTGCACGACAACACCAACGCCGACCGCGACTACGACACCGTCAACCCCGAGGAGAGCGCCCTGCGCTCGCTCGTCGGCTCCGCCACCCGGCACATCGAGATCTCGCAGCAGGACATGAACGCCACCTGCCCGCCGCTGCCCCGCTACGACATCCGCCTCTACGACACCCTCGCCGCCAAGCTCGCGAGCGGTGTCAAGGTGCGCATCGTCGTCAGCGACCCGGCCAACCGCGGCACGGTGGGCAGCGGCGGCTACTCGCAGATCAAGTCGCTGAACGAGATCAGCGACGTACTGCGCGGCCGGCTGACCGCGCTGACCGGCGACGCGGCGAAGACGCGTACCGCGATGTGCTCGAACCTCCAGCTGGCCAGCTTCCGCAGCTCGGACCGCCCGACCTGGGCCGACGGCCACCCGTACGCCCAGCACCACAAGCTGGTCTCCGTGGACGACTCCGCCTTCTACATCGGCTCGAAGAACCTGTACCCCTCCTGGCTCCAGGACTTCGGCTACATCGTGGAGAGCCCGGCGGCCGCCGGTCAGCTGAACGCCTCCCTGCTGGCCCCGCAGTGGCGCTACTCGCAGGCCACCGCCACCTTCGACCACGCGCGGGGCATCTGCCAGGGCTGACGCCCTCCGGCGCACCCCCGTTCGTACTCCCTCCCCTCCGGGTCCTGTCGGCGGTGCCGCCTACGCTGGCCACCGGCCCCGCGCCGCGCCGCTCAGGGCGCGCGTGCTCCCGTACGGCGGGCCCCGAAGGAGAGTCGGCACCGTGTCCCGCAGTACCCCGCCCGTCCCCCGCGCCGTCCCCGTCGAGGGCGGCGCGCCCTTCGGCCGGCGCTTCGCGCTGGTCGACCCCGCGGCCGGGCTGGTCCGCCCGCCGGACCTGAGCGCCGTCGGACGGTTCCGGGCCGACGGGCGGGGCGGCCTGGTGGCCCCCGCCGCGGACCTCTCCGGACGCTGGGGCTACCTGGACGGGCGGGGGCACTGGCTGGCCGAACCGGCCCTGGAGCACGCCACCGACTTCGACGGCGCGGGCCTGTCCCGCTTCCTCGCGGACGGCGCGTGGGGGTACGCCGACACGGCCGGTACGCCGGTGGGCCCGGCCCGTTTCACCGAGGCGGGCCCCTTCTCGTACGGGCTGGCCGCCGTCCGCACCCCGGAGGGCGTCGGGTACGCCGATCCCACCGGAGCCGTGGTGATCGGCGGAACGTACCGGCAGGCGGGGCGCTTCGGGCCGAACGGGCTCGGCGGTGTGATGCTGCCGGACGGCCGCTGCGGCTATGTGGGCCGGGAGGGCCGTACGGTCATCGCCCCCCGCTTCGAGGGGGCCCGCCCCTTCACGGCGACCGGGACCGCGCCCGTGTGCCTCGGCGGGCTGTGGGGGCTGATCGACACCGAGGGCGAGTGGATCCTCCCGCCCTCCTTCACCCTGTGCAACGCCTTCGACGAGAACGGCCTGGCGTACGTGATCGGCGGCGGGCCCGGGGACTCCTTCGCGGGCTTCGTCGACACCCGCGGCACGCTGGTCCTGCGCCGCGACGGGGAGATGGACGACGCGCTGTCCTGCGGCCTGTTGAAGGTCGGGAACGAATTCACCCGCGGCTACCTGGACGCCACCGGCGCCCCGGCGATCGAGCCCGTCTACGCATGGACCGACCGCTTCGACCGGGGCGGCGCCGCGGTGGCCCTCCCCGCCGGGCAGACGGCCTGGGGCGTGCTGCGGACGGACGGCTCCTTCACCCCCACCCCGCACGCCGAGCCCCTCACCGACACCGACAGCTGGATCACCGGCTTCGACGGCGGGCACGGGCTCGCCCCCTTCCTCACCACCGAGGGGGACATCGTCCACGTGGACCGCGAGGGCCGGGACCTGTGCCGGATCCGCACCGCGTCCGCCGACGGCAGCACGGTGGCCCTGCTCGACGCGGCCGGCCGCACGCTCTGGGAGGACAGCACCGCGCCCGGCACCTTCGAGCGGAACCCGCTCTTCCTGAGCGCCGACGCCCGCACCCACATCGACCACCCGGAGACAGCGGAGGGCGATATCGGCGCGGCCGTGCGCGCCCTGCTCGACCTCCCCGCCCGCACCTTCCGCCCCACCTCCCTCATCTGCGACCGCGACGAGGACCCCTACGACCTCTCCGCGCTCGACGACTACGACCTGGAGCGCACCCACGAGGGCGCGATCCTGACTATTGCCAGCACCTGGCTCGCCGCCGAATGGCTCACCGAGTACCCCTTCCTCCAGGAGCGGACGCAGCAGTGCTTCGCGGAGATCCTCGACACCTGCGTCGACCGCCTGAGCTCGCACCTCGGGAGGCCGCCGCTCGCCGACAGCGCCACCCTGCTGCGCGGCGGCGACGGCGAATGGTCCGCCGACTGGGAGGTCGACGGCCGCCGTCTCGTGCTCCAGCTCTTCGAGCTCGTCGGGGACGGGGACCACGAGATCCAGATCTGGCTGGCCGTCACCACCGGGACGGTCACCCAGGGGGTCACCACCCCCTGAACGAGGTGAGGAGGACGGAAAGGCGGGGAAAAGATCACGGGTGTGCGCCGAACCCCCGTGATCCCCGTGACCCCCGCCGCCCTGGCCCTTCTCCTCCTGCTGGCCCTGCTCGCCGCCGCCACCGCCTCGCTGGCCCCCGCCGCGCCGGCCCTCGCCGCCGCCGCGGCCGCCGGGACCGTCCGCCTGACCAGCTACAACATCTGCGGCAACATGTGCTCCGCCCCGCCCTACGATCCGGCCCGCCGGATCGGGGCCGTGGCCGCCGAGGCCGAACCCGCGGGCGGCTGGGGCGCCGATCAGCTCTTCCTCCAGGAGGTCTGCGCACACCAGTACGACGAACTCCTCGCCCGGATCGGCCCTTTAGGCTACGAGGGCTTCCACTCGGCCACCCTCCCCGCGGGGAATCCCGCCATCTGCGAGGGCCACGCCTACGGCAACGCCGTCATCGTCCGCGGGCCGCTCTCCGGCACGGCGGAACTGGACCTGACGGTGGGCGGCGAGCGCGAGCCCATCACGGTGCCGTGCGCCCTGAACTCCCTCGCCGACCGGCCCACCTGGTCCTGCTCGGTCCACCTGTACTGGGACGACGGCACCCTGGCCGCCCCCGAGGCCGACCGGCTGGCGGCCCAGGCCCGGCGCTGGCTCGCGGAGGGCTACGCCGTCGTCCTCGGCGGGGACTTCAACCACTCCCCCCGCAGCGCGACCCTCTCCCGCTTCTACCTGGCCGCGCGCGGGGAGGGCGCCTCCGGCTCCTTCACCGAGGCGGACGAGACCGACCGGCGGTACTTCGACCCGGCGGTGTGCCCGCCCGCCCTCAGCACCGCGTGCCGGTCGGGCGAGGCCACCTTCGGCCCGAAGAAGCTCGACTACGTCTTCCTCGACGCCACCCACTTCCGGGCACCGGACGCGGACGCCCTCCCCCGCGACCCGGCCGTCTCGGACCACGCCCTGCTGCGCGCCTCGGCCACCGGCTGACCCCCGCCCACCGTCCCGCCCACCGTCCCGCCCACCGTGCCGTCCACCGGCCCGTCCACCGGCTCGTCCGCCGTCCCCCGGTCCGGTGCACATTCACCGATTACCGTACTGAGCACGGCGGTTGTGTCCTAGGGTGGCCCCGGATCGACGTACGGGCGGCAGGGGGCGTGGGTGGGCGGGTCGGGCGCTGTTCAACTGGTTTTCGTCCACGGCATCGGAGGGCTCCGCGACAGCGCGCGGGAGCGCCGCGACTGGCTCGACGCCCTGGCCGAGGGAGCCCGCCGGGCCGGGCACGCCGACGTGGTCTCCGGGCTCACCCAGGGCTGGCTGGCCGACACCCGCTTCGCGGACTACAGCGACCTGTTCACCGACCCCGAGGCCCAGGGCGGCGAGGGCGGCCCGTCACCGGAGGACCGCGAGGACACGGCCTTCATGACGGCCTTCGTCGGCTCCATGCTCGACGAGCTCGGCCGGCAGGCCCGCGAGCGCGGCGACCTGCGGGCACAGGCCGTGGTCGAGGACGCCCGCGCCCAGCTGCCCGGCAAGGGCGAGGACGGGGAGCAGGGCGACGACGAGGACGTGGAGCAGGGCTTCGGCGAGCCGTTCCGGATGCTGGGGGCGGTCCTGACCAGCCTCCTGCAACTGCCCGGACTGCGCGGTTCCAGCCAGTGGGCCAGTGGTACGCCCCTGCTGTGGCACCTGGCGCAGGTCGGCCGCTACCTCCGCCGGCGGGAGGCCGACGCCTCGGGCCGCACCCTGGACCGGCGGATCCGCGAACGCGTCCTGCGCGGGACGGACCCCGAGCGGCCGCTGATCGTGGTGAGCCATTCGCTGGGCACCGTCGTCGCGTTCGAGGCCCTGCGCGGCTACGAGGGACGCGTACCGCTGCTGATGACGCTGGGCTCGCCGCTGGCCACCGCGGCGGCCGTGCTGCACCGGCTGGAGCCGCAGCCTCCGCGCACGCCGGAGCCGGTGGAGCGGTGGCTGAACTTCTGGGACCGGGACGACATCGTGGTGGGCCGGCCCCGGGTGGAGAAGTGGATGGGAGCCAATACCTCCGGTGTCCTGCCGGTGACGGCGCGGGTGGACTCCGACGGCCTGTGGGTGCACACGGCGACGAAGTACCTGCGGCAGCCGGCGGTGGCCGGTGCGCTGGTCGAAGCGCTCAAGAAGTGACCGAGGGGCGGCACCGGCACGTCCTGGTGGTGGGTGCGCAGTGCGCGTCCATGCCGAGGCTGCCCCGGCTGGAGTCCGCGGCCCGCGGGCTGCACTCCGTACTCACGCACCCCGACCTCGGGGCGTGCGCGGCCCGGACCGGTGCGCATCCCTCGCTGCTGATCAGCCCCGCGCTCACGCCCGGCGCGGTGCGCGCGGCCGTGCACGAGGCGATGCGGCGGGCGCGTGAGGACAAGGCCGTCCTGGTCCTGGCGCTGCTCGGGCACGGCTTCACCACGCCCGCGCAGCAGGGCCTTTATTACATGACCGCCGAATCGACGACCGGCAGCACACTGTCCGCGCTGAACGTGGGCCAGCTGCTGAGCGAGGCGGTCGACGAGCCGGGCGTCGAGGGGGTGATCGCGCTGATCGACACCTGCTACGCGGGCGCCGGGCTGCCGGACACGGGCAGGATCGCGGGCGGGCTGCGGGCCGGCCGGCTCCGGCTGTCCGTGGTCACCGCCGCGGCCTCCGACCAGCCGGCCCGCGGGATGAAGCTCAGCCGCGGGCTCGCCCATGTCCTGCGGTCGGGGGTGCCCGGGGCGGGCGCCGTGCTGTACGCGGACGAACGGCTGCTGGGCGCGCTGCGCCCGCACACCGTCGGCCAGGCCGTGGGCGGGTTCGCCTTCCAGAACGACCCCTTCGCGGCGGAGGGGCTGTGGCTGGCCCGCAACGCCCGGCGCGGAGCGGCCGGGGCGTCCGGGGCGGTGGGTCCGCTCGGGCTGGGCGACCTCCAGCAGGCCGTGTCCTTGTGGCGGGCGGACACCCGTCTGCCGCTGCCGCTGACGCGCGCCGAGCTGGACTCCCTGTACGCCTTCGCGCGGGAGGGCGAGGTGGACGACGAGGCCGACCCCCGCTGGCGGGCGCGGGTGGTGGAGGTGGTGGGCACGCTCCTCGTCTGCTCGGACACCGTCACGCTCCTCAACGAAGCCCTCGCCGAGGTCCTGACCAGCGATCTGCTGCGCGAGGCCCGCCGGCTGGCCGGCCTGCCCCCCGCGGCGGAGGGGCCCGAGCTCCTGCGCGACCTGGTCGAGTACGCGGCCCTGCGGGCGGCCGGGGCCACCGGTCCCGCCTGGCAGGGGCTCGTACGGCTCGTGGCCGCGCTCGCCCGGCAGTCCGGTGCGGAGGAGGCGATGCCCCGGCTGCGGGCGTGGGCCACGGACCTCAAGGCGGTCACCGAGTTCAACGACGCCCTGGCCGCGTTCGACCGCAAGGACCGGCAGGACGGCCTGCGGCTGGTGCTGAGCCTGGCCGGCGCGCTGACGGACTGGCCCGAGGAGGTGGACGCCTGGCTGGTCGGCACGGGTGAGCGGCTGCCGGTGCACCGGCGCTTCCCCTGCCGGTCCGCCGACCGCCTGGGCACCGCCGAGACCATCGGCGCGGCCCTGCGCTGGGCGCGCGGCCTGCTGTCCGGCTCCGCGCCGCTGGTGAACGTCGATGTGGCCGCGCCCGCCCATCTGCTGGCGCGCTGGCAGCCCGAGGAGGCGAAGGTCGGCCTGCGGCTGCTCGGGGTCAACCATGACATCGTCGTCCGGTGGAGCGGCCGGCTGGCGCCCACCGCCGAGAACGCCGAGCTGGCCGCCGAGATGAACGACGCCGCCCGCCGGGCGCTGCGCGGGATGGGCGGCTGCGCCACCGTGCCCGTGGAGTGGATCGGCGCCTCCGTCCTGGCGGACCCCGAGGAGCTGGAACGGGCCCTGACGACCGGGCGGTACGACACCGCCGTCGGCCTCGACCACCACCCCGACACCTTGCAGGACGTGCTCGAACAGCTCCTGCCCTACGCCCCGATCATCCTGTGGCCGCGGCCGGGCGCCCGGATGGGCCACGGGCGGCTGCGGGCCCTGGTGCAGCAGCACTGGCACGGTCTCCCGGCCGTACTGCCGGCCGCCTACCGCAAGCGCTGGGACGTGGTCCACGGCGAGTGCGCGGACTGCCTGGGTGATGTCCGGGCCGTCTGGCACGACGAGGCATGGCTGGAGTTCTGCCGCCCTTTCGAAGAACGCGTCGTGGCCGCCCCTGAGGAGGAATGGTGACCTGGAACCCCTACTACCGCGGTGACGGCGAGCAGCGGCGGACCCCGCTCGCCGACCCGCCGCCGTGGCGGACGTTCCCGCGGACGCCGCAGCACCGCCAGTACCAGCCGCCGCCCGGCCTCGTCGACGCGGTCAACACCGCCCTGCACCTGCGCCGTCCGCTCCTGGTCAGCGGGCCCGCCGGTTCGGGCAAGTCCACCGTGGTGGAGCAGGTGGCGCACGAGCTGGACCTCGGGCCGGTGCTGCGCTGGCACATCACCTCCCGCAGCTCGCTCACCGAAGCCCTGTACCGCTACGACGCCCTCGGGCGCATCCACGCCCAGAGCCTGCGCGCCGCCACCGCGCCGGGGCCGGCGGGCCGCCGCGCGGGCGGGCGGGGACGCGGCCGGGACGACATCGCGCCCTTCCTGCAGCTCGGGCCGCTGGGCACGGCGCTGCTGCCCGCCGAACGCCCGCGCGCGCTGCTCATCGACGAGATCGACAAGAGCGATCTCGACCTGCCCGGCGACCTCCTGGAGGTCCTGGAGCGCGGTGAGTTCGAGATCCCCGAGCTCGTCCGCTACCGCCGGGCCCGCGTCTCCGTGCGCCAGTGGGACAGTACGGCGGAGCACCCCGTCGAGCAGGGCCGCGTGCGGTGCACGCAGTTCCCGTTCATCGTCCTCACCAGCAACGGCGAACGCGAGTTCTCCCCGGCCTTCCTGCGGCGGTGCATCCGCTATGCCATGCCCACACTGACCGCCGGGCTCCTGCACGGCATCGTCCAGGCCCATTTCGAGGCGGTGCCGGAGGGCGGGGCGGCGCTGGTGGACGCGTTCGCCGAACGGGTCCTGGGCGGGGAGCACCTGGCCATCGACCAGCTGCTCAACGCGGTGGCCCTGCTGACCGGCGAACAGGCGCCGCAGGGGAAGCAGTCCGAGGAGCTGCGCGAGCTGATCCTGCGCGAACTCTCCCGTGCCTGACGCCCTCGCCCGTCTCCTGCGGGTCCTGAGCGAGGCGCCGCTGCCTCCGGGGACCGACGCCCGTGCCGTGGCCGACGCCCTGTGGCTGGCCGCCTCCGGCACGGTCGGCGCGAGCGCACCGCCCGCCCCGCCGCCGTCCGCCGAGGGGCCGTGGGACACCGGCGCGGAACCCGAACCGGCCGAGGGGTCCGCCGAGGAGTTCCCGCCGGGCGGGACGGACGCCCGCACGGCCGGGCCGGGCGTGGAGCTGTCCGTACGCCGTGCCGGTACGGGCACGGCCGTCCGCGGGGTGGCCGTGTCGCTGGGCCGGGGCAGCGCGCTGCCGGACGCCCTCGCGGTCGGCCGGGCGGTCCAGCCGTTCCACCGGCCGTGGCGGCGCGGCGCGCGGGAACGCCTCGACATCGAGGCCACCGTGGAGCACTACGCGCGCGGCGGTCCGCTCGTACCGCTGTTCGGCCCCGCGCCCGAGCCGTGGTTCGAGGTGGTCGTCCTGGTGGACTCCTCGCTGTCCATGAGCGTGTGGGAGGAGACCACGCGCGCGGTGACCCGCCTCCTCACCCGTCTCGGCGGCTTCCGCGCCGTCCACACCTGGCGGCTGAGCTGGGCGGCGGACCGGCCGCGCGTACAGGACCACCAGGGGCGCGAGGTCCCCGGCGCGCGCGTCCCGCACTACGGCAGCGGCGCCGGCACCCGGCGCCTGATCCTGGTGGTGTCCGACTGCGCCGCCCGCGGCTGGCACGAGCCGGAGCCCTGGCTGCTGCTGCGCGACTGGGGCAGGCGCGGGCCCGTGGCCCTGCTGGACCCGCTGCCGTCGCGGCTGTGGCGCCGCTCCGCCCTGGACCACCCGGCCGTACGGGTCACCAGCGCGCGCACCGGCGGCCCGAACAGCACGCTCCGCTTCGCCCTCCCGCCGCGGCTCAAGGCCCGCGCCGAGCGGGAGGAGGGCCTCGCGCCCTGGGTGCCCCTGCCCGTCGTCGCCTGCACGGCCCGCTCCCTGGGCGCCTGGGCGGGGACCCTCATGCGCGGCGATCCCGCCGGATGCGACGCGGTGCTCCTCCCGGAGTCGGGCCGGCTGCGCACGAACACCCCGGCCCGGCGGAGCGATCCCGGGCGGCTGGCCGAAGCCTTCGTGCACACCGCCCCCGCACCGGCCGTACGCCTGGCGGTCCTCTGCTCGGGCCTGCCCGAACTGCCCCTGGCCCTGCTGCACGTCCTGCGGGAGGAGGCGGTGCCCGAGGCGGAGCACGCCGATGTCGCGGAGCTGCTGACCAGCGGTCTGTTCACCGTACGCCGCGAGCCGGAGGGTGATCCGGTGCTCGTGCTGCACGCCGCCGCGCGCGCGTACCTGCGCGACCACCTGACCACGCACGACGTCTGGCAGACCCGCGCCGCCCTCGGCCGGCACGCCGCCGCCCACCCGCACGCGCCACGGGGCATCGCCGCCGTGCTGCACGACGCCTGGGCGCCGTCCGAGGTCCCGGCGGATCCGGTGCCGTTCGGGCGGACGGCGGCCGTGTCGGGGTGGGAGGCGAGCGGACCCGACGGCGGGGAGGCCCGGCGGCTGGCCGACTGGGCGTGGACCAGGATCCGGACCGACCTGAGCCCGGGCATGGACCGGCAGGTGCTCGCGGACTTCGGGAAGCTGCTGCGCCATCTGATCGACTACGCGCACTCCCGGCTGCCGGCTCCCCTGGGCAGCTGGCCCGGCCCGGACACCCCCTTCGACGACCGGCGCGTGGCGCAGGGCGTGGTGACGGCCTCCGATGTGCTCGAAGACCTCTGCGGGTTCGCCTCGGCGGCCGGGGTCGGGCTGACCAGGATCGACCTGGCACGGGAGGACACGGAGTACGACCTGCTGTGGGCCGCGCCGAGTGGGGCTGTTCCGGTCCAGCTGACCATGCACCGCCGGTTCTCCTGGCATCCGCTGCTGACGAGCAGCCGCTACGACCAGGGCCGGGTGCCTTTCGTTCCCCTCGCGCTCCATGTGCACTTCGACGAGGCGGACACGCCCGACGGGCTCGCGACGCTCGACGACTGCCTGAAAATGGTGCGCTACGGGGGCTCGCAGCCGGGCCTGGCCGTCCTGCTCCGCGTACAGACCCGCTACGGACCGGCCCCCGGCGGGAGCGGTGCCGCGCTGGCCGACGCGCTGCGGGCGCTGCGGGCACAGGCCGGGCACCCGGCCTATGTGACGCTGGCTCATCAGGCCGCCCTGGAGCAGCCTCCGGTGCGGGTCAGTTCCGACCAGCTGTCCGCGTGGTTCAGCGGACGTGCGGTGCCCTCCGACGAACGGGCCTACACCTGGCTGACGGACCACCTCGCCCGGTTGGCGGACCCGGCGGACCGTGGTGAGCCGGGCCCGGTCCCGGCCCGGCGGCACCGGTTCGCGGCACTTCGCCACCACGCCCTCGCGGAGAGCCGCCGAGCAGCCGTCGTGCAACGCGCGGCACGGCAGCCGGCGCAGCCGCTCGCCGACTTCCTCCAGGGGTACGCCAAGCTGGAGCGGGCCTCCTACACCGCGCAGCCGCACGATGCCCAGCTGCGGGACGCGGTGGGCCGGGTCGTGGGCGGGGAGAGCGCGGCGGTCATGCTCGTCGGCCCGCCGGGTTCCGGCAAGACGCGGTCGGCGCTGGCGGCGCTGCGGACATTGCCGGAGGACTGGCAGGTGTGGGAACCCCGCAACACCGCCGCGCTGCGGACCGCCATGCTGACCCGGATCCCGCTCGCCCCGCGGACGGCGATCTGGCTCGACCACGGCGAGTCCTACCTGTTCGACCGGAAGGGGCGCGGCGAGGGGATCGCGGGGGGCCTGGACCTGTGGCTGCGGACGGCGGTGGACGGTCCCGCGCTGCTACTGATCGGCCTGCGGCCCGACTCGTGGACGACGATCGCCACGCCTCCCCCGGAAGGCGCCACCGACGCCCACGCACAGGTGCGTTCCCTCCTCTTCCGCACCCAGGTCGTGTTCATCGACCGGCCCACCCAGAACCTGGGCGGACCCGTCGCTCCGGGACGACTGGTCGACGGCACGGCGGCCGAAGCCCTGCGGACGCTGCTCGGGCGTGCGGACCTCCCTCCGGCGGAGGTACGCGCCGCCGTGGACCAGGCCATCGCCTGGCTGCGGAGGGAGGAGACACTGACCGACCGCGAGTTCGTCCTCGGTGCCCTGCTGGGGCACAACGGGATGACCTCCAAGCAGGCGACTCAAGTGGCCCGGCTGGCGCTGACCTGGCTGGAGGAGCACGACGGCTCCCAGCGCGCCGAGTACGTACTCGGTCCTCTGCTGGCCCTGGAAGAGCTGCCCGAGGAGGACGCGGAACGGGCCGTGCGGATGGCCTCGGAATGGCTCGACGCGTTCGGAGCCGAGCGAACGGCGCATTTTGTCCTGCGCCCCGTCCTGCGCCGCCGGGACCTGCCGAAGGAGCGGGCCGACACCGTCGTGGACCACGCCCTGAACTGGCTGGAAGGCCACAGGACCGGCCAGCCGGCCCAGTTCGTCCTGGGCCCGGTGCTGCGCCGCCGCGACCTGCCGTCCGAGGCGCTGTCACGGTGCGCGCGGGTGGCCCTCGACTGGCTCCATGACGCCGGGACCGACCGCGAGGCCATGTTCGTCCTGCGCCCCCTGCTCCAGCGGAACGACCTCGACCCCACGGTGGCGCGGTCGGTCGAACAGCTCACCCTGGAATGGCTACAGGTGCACGACGCCGTCTATGACACGCGGTTCGTCCTGCGTCCCCTGCTGCGCCGCACCGGCCTCAGCCCCGAGGTGGCGCGCCCCGCCGTGGGCTTCACGCTGTCCTGGCTGCAGGAGCACGGCACGGCACGGCAGGCGCACCTTGTCCTCCACGCCCTGCTGTCCCTTCCCGAGCTCGACGCGCACGAGACGGACGGGGCCTGCCGGGCGGCCCTGGAGTGGCTGGAGTCCCATCCTCACAGCGCGTCGGCCCATTCCGTGCTGCGCCCCCTGCTGCGGCGCGGCATTCCGGACAACGAGCTGTCCGTACGCGCGGTGGAGGCGGGCGAGGAGTGGTGCCGGGCGCGTGCCGCGGAGGGCAAGCCGGACAACGGCATCGCGCGGCTCGTGAACGCGAGCCGCGGCGTCCTGGAAGCCCGGCGGAACCGTCTCGTACTCGTCTTCCAGATCGTGGGCATGGCCCGCGCTTCCCGGGCGGACCAGAGCGCATGGCGCACTGCCCTGGACTGGGTCCTGTCCGTCGTACTGGACCGGGACGCGGGTTTCCGCCGGGAGGGACAGCACACCGGGGACGGCTGGTCGGTGGTGCTGCTCCCGGACGGGAAACCGCGATCCGAGCGGGTGTCCGAGCTGCTGCGGCGGCTGGAGGACGCGCTGCACGAGCACAGTGTGGTGGGCTCGATGCGGCTGTGCTTCGCCCTGCATCACGGGGAGGTGGTCAAGGTCGAGCACGGATGGGCGGGGCAGGCTCTGATCACAGCCTCCCGGCTGGTGGACTCCGCGCCCGTCCGCGCCGCGATGGACCACGGCCGGCGCTCGTCCGTGGCCGCCGTGCTGTCGGACGTGGTCTTCACCGAGCTGGCCGCAGGGCCCGGATCCGCCCTGACCACCCGCTTCCGGCCGGTGTACATCGGCTCGCAGAAGGCTTGGCTCTCGGTCGCCGGGTACGAGGAACCGCCGGGCATCGAGCCCTGGAGCAAGCCTCCGGCCCCCCGGTAGGGCCGGAGGCACACGGGGTCAGCGGCGGAGGACCTTGCGGGAGACCGCGTTGCCCAGGAATTGCGCCGACTGGACGAGCGCGATGAGGACGAGGACCGTCACCACCATCACCGAGGTGTCGAAGCGCAGGTAGCCGTAGGTCATCGCCAGGTTGCCGACGCCTCCGCCGCCGACCGTGCCGGCCACGGCCGAGAAGTCGATCAGCGCGACCAGCATGAAGGTCAGTCCGAGGACCAGGGGCCCCAGCGCCTCCGGGATCAGGACCGTGAGCAGGATCCGCAGTGGGCTCGCGCCCATGGAGCGGGCTGCCTCGATCACGCCCGGTTCGACGGAGAGCAGGTTGGACTCGACGATGCGGGCGATCCCGAAGGTCGCGACGACCGTCATCGGGAAGATCGCCGCGTTCGTGCCGATCATCGTGCCGACGACGCCCCGCGTGACGGGGGCGAGCGCCACGATCGCGATGATGAAGGGGACGGGCCGGATGATGTTGATGAGCGAGCCGAGCACCGCGTGGACGGCCCGGTTGGGCAGGATCCCGCCCTTGCGGGTCGCGTACAGGGTGAGGCCCACGGCCAGCCCGCCGAGGGTGGACAGGGCGAGGGTGACGAGCACCATGTAGACGGTCTCGCCGGTGGCGTCGAGGACCTTGGGCCAGAAGGTGTTCCAGTCAGCCTTCATCGGGCACCCGCTTCCACGCGCTCGGAAGCGGACAGTCCGGCGACGACGGCGTCGACGGCCGCGGGCTCGCCGCGCAGTTCCAGGGTGACGCTGCCCAGGGGCCGTCCCCGTACCTCGCCGACCCCGCCGTGTACGAGGGTGAAGTCGACGCCGTGCGTGTGCAGGAGCTTCGAGAGCCCGTCGAGTCCGGGGCGGCCGTCGGCGACGGGCAGGGTGATCAGCCGGCCCGGGTGGCGGGCGCGGAGCCGTTCCAGGAGGGCGGGGTCCGGTGCGCTGTGCCGGGCGGAGCGGACGAAGGCGGCGGTGGTGGCGTGCCGGGGCCGCGCGAAGACCTCGTACACCTCTCCGCTCTCGACGACCGCGCCGTTCTCCATGACGGCGACGCGGTCGCAGAGGGTGCGGACGACCTCCATCTCGTGGGTGATGAGCAGGATGGTGACGCCCAGTTCGCGGTTGACGCGGCGCAGCAGGGCCAGGACCTCTTCGGTGGTCTGCGGGTCGAGGGCGGAGGTGGCCTCGTCGCAGAGGAGGACCTTGGGGCGGGTGGCGAGCGCGCGGGCGATGCCGACGCGCTGGCGCTGGCCGCCGGAGAGCTGTTCGGGGTAGCGGGCGCCGTGGCCGGCGAGGCCGACGAACTCCAGGGTCTCCTCGGCGCGGGTGCGGGCCGCTGTGCGGTCGAGTCCGGCGAGGCGCAGCGGGTAGAGCACGTTGCCGAGAACGGTGCGTGAGCGGAAGAGGTTGAACTGCTGGAAGATCATGCCGATGTCGCGGCGGAGCGGGCGCAGTTGGCGTTCGGTGAGGGCGGAGAGGTCCTGGCCGTCCAGCAGGACGCTGCCGGAGGTGGGCTCCTCCAGGCCGTTGACCAGCCGCAGGAGGGTGGATTTCCCGGCGCCGCTGTGGCCGACGACGCCGAAGACGGTGCCCGCGGCGACGGTGAGGCTGACGCCGTCGACGGCGCGCGCTCCGCCGGGGAACTCCTTGGCGACCTGGCGCAGTTCGATCGCGGCGGTCATCGCTTGAGCTGCTTCTGGATCCGGGCGACCTCCGCCTGGAGTTCGGCGGCGGGCAGCTCGATGTGGTGGGCGGTGCCGTTGCTGGTGCGGCGGACCTCGTCCTGTACGGCCTGGGAGGCGTAGAGCTTGATCACCTTCTGGAAGTCCGGGTCGTCCTTCCGGTCGGCGCGGGTGGCGATGACGTTGAGGTACGGGACGGACTGCGGGGCGGCGGGGTCGTCCTTGAAGAGGGCGGTGTCGGCCTTGATCCCGGCGAGTTCGGCCACGCCGTCGTTGATGACGGCGGCGTCGGCGTCCTGGAGGGTGCGCGGGGTCTGCTGGGCGTTGACCGGGGTGAGCTTGAGGTGCTTGGGGTCGGCGGTGATGTCGTCGGGGGTGGCGAAGAGCCCGGCGTCCTTGCGGAGCTCGATCAGCTTGGCCTGTTCCAGGACGCGCAGGGCGCGGCCCTGGTTGGCGGGGTCGTTGGGGAGGGCTATCTCGGAGCGGTCGGGGATGTCCGCGAGCTGCTTGTGCTTGCGGGAGTAGAGGCCGAGGGGGACGACGGTGGTCGCCGCGATGGGGGCGATGTCGGTCTTGTTCTCGGTGTTCGACTGGGCGAGGAAGACCAGGTGCTGGAAGGCGTTCAGTTCGATGTCGCCGGCGCTGAGCGCCTTGTTGGGGAGCGAGTAGTCGTCGAAGACGACGGTTTCGACGGTCAGGCCCTCCTTCTGGGCCTCCTTCGCCAGGACGTCCCACTCCGGGGAGTCGCCGGAGACGCCGACCCTGATGCGGTGGGCGTCCCCGCCCCCGGCGCCGCAGCCGGATACGAGCAGTGCGAGGGCGGTGGCGGTGGCGGCGGCGAGCAGGGTGCGGCGGCGCGGGAGCGCAGAAATCATCGTGTGATCCATGTGCAGAAGGAGGTCGAACAAAGGGATGGAGGGATCGTAGATCGAATTCCCCCTCTCACCTTTGAATGAAAGGTTCCCTTCATGAATCCGAAACGAATGGAAGAGATCCTGCGGCCCTGACACATGACTGCCACATCGCCGCCATGCGGCGTAACCTGGTCGGACCGGCACAGAGCGCGCCCATACGCACGATCCAGGGAGGCGGCGCGTGACCGATCCCTTCGGCTTCCTCAGGATCCCCCGCGAGCCCGTCCCGGCCCGGCCCGTCGGGGAAAGGCTCGGCGACTGGCACGAGGTGTACGCGGGTCAGGCCCTGCTGCCGTTCGTCTCCCGGCAGGCCGACCGCTGCATGGACTGCGGGGTCCCCTTCTGCCACACCGGCTGCCCGCTGGGGAACCTGATCCCCGAGTGGAACGCGTACGCCGCCCACGCCGACTGGTACGCGGCGTACGAGCGGCTGCACGCCACGAACAACTTCCCCGAGGTGACGGGCCGGCTCTGCCCGGCGCCCTGCGAGGACGCGTGCGTGCTGGCGATCAACTCCGACCCGGTGACCATCAAGAACGTCGAGCAGGCCATCGTGGACGAGGGCACACGCTGCGGCTACATGCGGCCGCACCCGGCGGAGCGCGGCAGCGGGCGGACGGTCGCCGTCATCGGCTCCGGCCCGGCCGGACTGGCCGCCGCGCAGCAGCTCACGCGGGCCGGGCACACGGTGACGGTCCACGAGCGGGCCGACCGGATCGGGGGCCTGCTGCGGTACGGCATCCCCGAGTTCAAGATGGAGAAGGCCCCGCTGGACCGCCGCATCGAGCAGATGCGGGAGGAGGGCACGGTCTTCGTCACGGGTGCGGACCTGGGCGGCGCCACCGACGCGGGGGCCGGCGGGCTGCGCGGGCGCTGCGACGCGGTGGTCGTCGCCGTCGGGGCGGGCGAGCGGCGCGAGCTGCCCGTACCCGGCCGTGCGCTGGCCGGCATCCACCAGGCGATGGAGTACCTGACCTGCGCGAACCGGGTGCAGGAGGGGGACTGCGCCGCACCGGGCATCACCGCCGAGGGGCGGCATGTGGTCGTGGTGGGCGGCGGGGACACCGGCTCGGACTGCCTCGGGACGGCGCTGCGGCAGGGCGCGCTCTCGGTGGTCCAGATCGACATCAACCCCGAGCCGGGCGAGGACCGGCCCGAGGGCGAGCCCTGGCCGGTGTACGCGCGGACGTACCGGATCTCGCACGCCCACGAGGAGGCCCGCGGGCGGGCCGGACAGGACCCGCGGCTGTTCGCGCGGGCCACCCTGCGCTTCGACGGGGATGCGGCGGGACGGGTGCGGGCGCTGCGGCTGACCGCCGTCGAGCCGGTGTCGCGCAGCGCGCTGGCGGGCACCGAGCAGGTGGTACCGGCGGGGCTGGTGCTGCTGGCCCTCGGCTTCTCGGGGCCGGAGCGGGCCGGCCGGCTGCGGGAGCAGCTGGGGCTGGAGCTGGACGAGCGGGGCAACTTCGCGCGGGACGCCGGTTTCGCGGCGGCCGGCGGGCGGGCGCCCGGGGTGTTCGTCGCGGGGGACGCGGGCCGGGGGCAGTCCCTGGTGGTGTGGGCCATCGCGGAGGGCCGGGCGGCGGCCGCCGCGGTGGACCGCTATCTGACCGGCTCCACGTGCCTCCCCGCGCCGATCGCCGCCCACGACCGGCCGATGACGGCGCTGGGCCGCATGCGGTACGGGGCGTTCTGAACCCGTTGGCCCCGGCGGTCCCCCGGCTGCGACGATGCGGGGCATGAACAGCACGGGGGATGAACGGATCGGCGTCGTGGCGCTCGGCACGCTGCGGGCTCGGGGCACGGTCGAGGCGGTGGCGGGCGGGCGGCTCCTCGTCCGCACACCGGAGGAGCTGGCGGTGTACGAGCGCGAGGACTTCCTCGCGGGCCGGACCGGGGGCGCGCTGCACGCCCTACGGACGGAGGAGCACGAGCGGGCGGTCCCCCTGCCGGACGGCGGCTTCGTGGTGGCCGGGACGGCGTCCGTACGCGCGCTGGATCCGGACGGCGGCCCGCGCTGGGAGCACGCGCACGATCCGTGGCACGGCACGGGGCGGGCGCAGAGCCCGGCCGTCAGCCCGGACGGGCGGCTGGTGAGCCTGGTGGTACCGGCGATCGAGCGCGACCGGAGCAAGGCGGCCCTGGTCTACGACCTGGAGCCCGAACGCAGCTACACCTGGGACGAACTGCTGCTCCTGGACGCGGCGTCCGGCGAGGTGACCGGCCGGCAGCGGCTGCGGTCGCTGACCTCGGGCACGGTGCAGTATTGGCGCTCGGACGGCGGGGCGGTGGGGGTGTCCTGCTGGACCGCCTGGAACAGCTGGTCGACATGGTGGGCCGAGCCCGGCGCCGAGGGATTCCGCCTGCTCGGGAGCACCTGGATGCACGCCATGGCCGGTTTCCTCGCGGACGGCCGGGCCCTGACCCAGCGCTTCGCGGAGCACGTGTTCCCCGCCGACGACCGCGACGAGCTGGCGGTGTTCGACCCGGTCTCCGGGGAGCGGGTGGCGCTGCTGGACCTGGCGGAGCTGGCCGTCGACCCGGAGAACGACGAGTTCTCCTCCGCCGAGATCGTGGACGGCCGCCACCTCGTGCTCCCGGGCCAGGTGTACCCGTCGACCGGGCCACCGGAGCACCGCCACTGGCTCCTGGCCGCGGAGGGCCTGCGCCCGCTGGGCCGGCTGGACTACCCGCGGGCGGTCGGCCCGGACGTGACCCCGCTCGGGGACGGCACCTGGCTCACCGAGGACGACGGCCTGCTGCACCGGTGGTCGCCGGCAGACCGGGGCGCCTGAGCGGCGTGGCGGGGGCGGGGCCCGGCGGGCCAGGCGGGTGAGCTTGGGACCCGGTTGGCCCACCCCGGTCCGGCGTGGCTGCCGTCGTACGCGGCGGGGCCGCCCAGGGTGGTGGGGACCGTCCGCAACTCGCTGTGGGCCGCTTCGCCGGGAGTGTGAGTGATGCGCCGCTTTTTGCCCGTCCTGCCAACCGCCGTCGTCCTGACCGGAGCGCTCGCCGCCCCGGCTGCCGCCGTCGCGGCGGACCCCATGCCGATCACCTCCCCGTACGTGCAGGCCGCGGCGGACGTCTCCGCCTCCGGCGCGCTGCGGCGGGCGAAGAACATCGACTGGGTGCGCCACGTGAACACCGGTCGCTACTGCGTGAACGTCAGCGAGAACATCAACCTGGCGTTCAGCGTGGTCCAGGTCGAGCTGCCGAACACCAACCGCCGCAGCTTCAGCACGGCGCCCAACTCGGTCTGCGGCCCGGACTCCATCTCGGTCTACACCTATGACCTGAACGGCAACTACGTGGACAACGCCTTCACGGTCGCCGTGCTCTGACGCTCTGGCGCCGCGGTGTCCTGACCGCTTCGGCGCGACGAGGACGAAGGGCCCGCCGGAACACCCGGCGGGCCCTCGCCATGCTCACGCGGCGTTCGCCGCCAGGGCTGTGTGCAGTCTGCGTGCCTGGGCGAGCAGTTGCGAGCCGCCCTTGCGGGCGGCCGTCCCGGCCAGGCCCTCGGGTACGGGGCCGGAGGCGCCGCAGTGCTCCACGCAGTCGGCGGCCACCGCGAGGAGTTCGCCCGCTCCCCGGGTCGCGCCGTCCGCGAGGACGGTCGGCAGCGCGGGGGCCAGTACCGCCCAGGTGGTCGCGTACGCGCCGGTGGCGGCGGCCGTACGGGCCGCGTCGGCCAGGCGGTTGGGCTTGACGTTGCCCAGGGCGAGCAGTTCGGCCAGGTCCCGGCCGAGCAGCGCCGCGTCCAGTTCCCCGCGTCCGGCGAGGACGAGCAGCGCGTCCACGGCGGCGAGCCGGTCCTCGGTGTGCCGGGCGCCCAGGCCGGTGGCCACCGCCAGGTGCAGCGCGGGTCCGGCGGGGCCGCCCAGTTCCGCCAGCCGGGACAGGATCTCGCCCGCGCCCTTCTCCTCGACGGTCGCGCAGCCGGTCAGGTGGGGCAGCAGCCAGACGGCCTGGGTCTCCCGGTCCTCGGGCAGGACGGAGAGGACCGGCAGGGTCCAGCCCCGCCAGTGCCAGCAGCGCTTGGCGCCCGCCGCGTAGGGCCGGGCCAGCGCATGGAACACGGCGGGGAACTCCTTCTGGATGACGCGGTGTCCGGAGGTCTCCAGGACCAGGTGCGAGACGGCCTCGCGTTCCCCTCCCCACCAGTAGCGCGCGTTCGTCTCCCCCTCCTTGAGGCGCCGGGTGTACGGGGCCGGGGCGCCCTCGGTGGTGAGCCAGGCGGCGAGGCGCCGCCCCTCGGGGGTGCCGAGCGCGGCCGCGGCCCCGGCGGCGGAGGGGTCGCGCCGGACGCGCAGCAGGGCCTGGGCGAAGTCGACGGGGCCCGGGGTGATGCCGAGGCGGCCGTACTCGGTGAGCCGTGCGACGAGCTCCAGCGGTTCCACGGTGCCGGAGTCCCAGGTGGGGGTGGCGAGGAGGAAGGGCTGGGGGTCGGTCAGGACGCGCAGGGCGGCTTCGCGCAGCCGGGCGGCCGTGACCCGGTGCAGGGCGTCGTGTATGCAGTCCTGGCCGTAGCCGGAGCCGTTGATGCGGCGGGCGGCGGCCAGGTCCTTGGCCCGGACCCGCCCGAGGACGGCCGCGGCGACGACGGCGAGCCCGCGGAGGTCGTCGGGGGCCGTGCAGCAGTCGCTCTCGCCCGCCCAGTGCAGGTCCGCGAGGGCGGGGCGCAGCCCCGCGGCCAGGGCGGCCCGGTCCTGGTGGGCGTGGCGGACGAGGAGGTCGAGGGCGGTCTCGGTCTCGGCGGCGGTGGCCTCGGCGGACTGGAGGAGGGCGGCGACGAGTTCCACGGTCTCGGCGACCGGCCGCGGGCCACCGGTGCTCAGCGGGCGGCGGGCGGGCGCGGCCGGGAGGGTCTCCTCGTAGGCGTCGGCGGGGGTGCCGGGGTCGGCGAGGGCGCCGAGCAGTTCGGCGGCGGTGCGGCGGAGGGCGGGGCCGAGTTGTTCGGCCTCGAAGGCCAGCTCGGCGCGGAGGTGTTCGTCCTCGGGGCGCAGATGGGTGGCGACGAGCTTGAGGGCGCGTTCCTGGAGGGCGGTGTCGGCGTGGCCGAAGGCCGCGGTGACGGCGGGCAGCAGCAGGGAGCGGTCCTCGGGGGTCTGCCGCAGGGCCTTGCCGAGCAGGACGAGCTGGGCGCGGACGAGCTTCTTCTCGGGGCGGAAGAGCACGGCGGAGGACATCTCGGCGAGCCGGTCCGCGGGGAGCCGGCCCTCCGCGAAGAGGCCCGCGAGGATCTGCTGGGCGCGGCCGGCGATGGGTGAGGGGGCGTCGGCGGTGAGGGCGATCCAGTCGGCGGTGTGCTCCTGCCGCTCCTCCGGGGTGAGGTCGAGGACGTCGAGGAGGTCGGTGTAGAAGCCGAGCCGGTTGGGGCGGCGGTTTCCGCGGAGCAGCCGGGCGATGGCGCCGTCGACGAGGACGCGGCGGCCGATGACGCCCTCGGCCGCGAGGTGGGCCAGCTCGGCGGGCCAGGTGCCGGGCCTGCGCGGGTCCTCGTACCGGTCGAGGCCGGGGGCGGGCTCGGCGGTCTCGAAGAGCAGCGGCACGAGTTCGCGTACGTACGGCTCCTCGCGCAGCCCGACGCGCAGCGGGCGGCGCTCGGCGCGGCCGCGGCGGGCGCGGGTGGTGCTGTCGATGGTGATGTGGTCCGTCCAGGCGTGCACGAAGGCGTCGCCGGTGGGGGCGGGGGCGCCGGTGTCCGCCAGGAGCAGGCGGATGAGCGGGTAGTCGTCGTGGACGGTGGCGGTGCGGGCGGCGAGGCGTTGGGCGACGTCGGCGCGCCAGGCGGGGGCGCGGCCGGCGAGGGCGGGGGCCACGAAGGCGGTGTCGCGGTTGGTGCCGTCGCGCAGTTCGCGGGCGGCGATCCAGGCGGAGGCGGCCGCGGCCCCGGTGTGGCAGGCGGCTCCGGCGAGGAGGAGGGTGCGCAGGGTGCGTTCCTCGTCCCAGCGGCGGCGCCAGCCCCAGCCGCGGATCTCCTTGCGCAGGGCGGTCAGTTCGGGCAGCTGGGCGCGGCGTTGCGTGTCGTCGAGGGTGCCGATGAGGCCGGCGACGAAGGTGGTGCGGCCGGCCCGGACGGCGTCGAGCAGGGTGGTCATCGGGGGTCTCCGGTGGTCGTGGAAGCGGCCGGGGCCGGGGTGGTGGCGGTCGGGCCGGCGGGCGCGGCGGCCTCGCGGCGTGCCATGCGGACGGCGAGGGCGTGCTTGCAGGGGCCGCGGCGGCCGCGGTAGTCGGCCCACCACTGGCAGGTGCAGCTGAGCACCCCGCCGGCGGCCTCGCGGACCTGGTAGTGGCGCTCGCCGGAGCGGACGGTGGCGGTGGCGTCCGCGTGCCGGAGGACGGCGCCGTCGGCGAGGAGGGCGCGGGCCGCGACGAGGCGCGGGTTGTGCCGTTCGGCGCGGCGGGCGTCGTAGGGCAGTTCGCGGTGGAAGTAGGCGGCTTCGGCGGTGTCGTAGCCGACGCGGCCGGCGGTGCCGAGCCGGACCAGGGCGGCGCGGACCCGTTCGGCGCTCAGCCCGCTCTGGGCGGCGAGGTCCGCGACCTCGATACGGGGTTCCCAGGCGAGCAGGACGGAGACCAGGTCGGCGTCGGCGGCGGCCTCGTCCGTGGCCAGCGCCTCCAGGACGCCGCCCTCGCCCGAGAAGCCGCGGCTGGGCTCCGGGGAGAGCGTGAGGGTGAGGCGCATGCCGGGCAGGGTGACCTCCCAGGCGGCGGCGGTCGCGGCGCCCTCGTGTGCGGCGGGGCCGTAGACGCGCAGGCCGGTGGCGTGCCGCAGGACCCGCTGGAGGGCGGCCAGCCGCTCGGGGCCGGGCAGGCAGACGGCGCCGGGCACGGGCCGGGTGGTGGGGCGCAGGGTGCGGCCGGCGGGGACCACCCACAGGGCGGCCTGCCGGCCGCCGCCGGTTCCGGCCGCGCCGGTGCCGCGCGGGAGGGTGCGCAGGAAGCGTACGGCCTCGGCGGCGGACAGTTCGGCGCGCAGGTCGAATCCGGCGGTGGCCACCTGGGATTCGGCGAAGCCGCGCAGCCAGCGGTCGGGCAGCGGGACCTTCTTCTCCACCACGGGGCCGTCCAGGGTGGTGACGGCCAGTTCGTCGGGGCCGACGCGCAGGTGCAGGGGTTCGTCGCCGGTGAGCCGGGACAGGGCCTCGCGCAGCGGGTTGTTGACGTCGACGTTGGTGGTCCCGTGGCCGGTGTCGGCGCCGTCGAGCCCGCCGGGCAGCACGTCGAGCCGGGCGTACACCCCGCAGCACCCGGAGAAGGACTCGAAGCGCAGCCGGTCGCCGTTGGCCGTGACCACCGGGTCGAGCGAGGCCCGCAGGGTGCGCTGGTAGTAGCGGGTGGCGGCGACGTCCGCGACGGCGAGCAGGCCCCGGGCGGCGGCCTGGGGCGCGCTCAGGAAGCCGGCGAAGAACTGCGGGTGGGCCTCGGGGCCCACCGGGGTCAGCCCGCCGGAGGTCTCCAGCCCGAGGAGGCGGCCGTCGCCCCGGGCGGTGAGGGCGGACGGGCGTGCGTAGGCGAGTGCCTGGAGGGATCGGCTCATGGGCGTCAACGTAGACGGCACCACCGACAACGCTGATGGGCCGTCATGTTCCGTGCGCGTACGGGAGCTTTCCGCGCGGCGGCGCCGGTCAGGACGGCCGGGCGCCGAGCCCGGTCAGCAGCACGTCGAGGGCGAGGTCGGTGGCCTCGGCCAGCGGGGTGTCGTCGAGGAGGGAGCCGACGGCGAGCAGGGCGAGCCCGTGCAGGGTGGAGAAGGCCACCTGGGCGAGGCGGCCCGGGTCCCCGGCCCGTACGGCGCCCTCCCGCTGGGCGTGCGCGATCAGCTCGGCGGCGATCTCCAGGCTGCGGTGTCCGAGCTCGCGCAGCTCGGGGCTGGAGGCGTCGGCGTGCTTGGCGGTGAACATCAGGCTCAGCAGCGGGGCGTGCCCGACGGCGAAGTCGACGTAGGCCCGGCCGAGTCCGGCGAGCCGGTCGGTGACGGGGCCGGGGGCGTCGGCCTCGGCGCGCATCCGCTCGTTCAGCCGGGCGAAGCCGGTGACGGCCAGGGCGTCGAGCAGGGCCTGGCGGTCCCGGAAGTGGCGGCCGGGCGCGGCGTGGCTGACGCCCAGGTCACGGGCGAGGCCGCGCAGGGAGAGGCTGTCGGCCCCGGTGGTCGCGAGGACGGTCTCGGCGCGCTCCAGCAGAGCGGCCCGGAGGTTGCCGTGGTGGTAGGGGGTATCGGCGTGGGCCACGACCCTGCCCCTCTCATGTTGTCATTGACTACAATGTTGCCCCTGCCTACATTAGGTGGACCGGGCATCACCGGAGTCTCGAAACGGAGTACGTACGATGTCTATGACATACCGCGGCACCACCGCTCTGATCACCGGGGCCAGTTCCGGCCTCGGTGTCGAGTTCGCCCGCCAGTGGGCCGAGCGCGGCGCGGACGTCGTGCTCGTGGCCCGCCGCCTGGACCGGCTGGAGCAGCTGGCCGAGGATCTGCGGAGCCGGTACGGGATACGGGCGCACGCGGTGGCCGCGGACCTCGCGGCGCCGGGCGCGGCGGCGGCGCTGCACTCCGAGCTGGAGGCCCACGGCTTCCGGGTGCACACGCTGATCAACAATGCGGGCTTCGGCAGCCACGGCGCGTTCGCGGAGCAGGAGCCCGCGCGGATCAACGAGATGATCCAGTTGAACGTGGTCGCGCTGACCGAGCTGACCCGGCGGTTCCTGCCCGCGATGACCGCCGACGGGCGGGGCGCGCTGGTGACCGTAGCCAGTGCCGCCGCCTATCAGCCGACGCCGTCGATGGCCGTGTACGGGGCGACCAAGGCGTTCGTACTGAACTTCACGGAGGCGGTGGCCTACGAGACGCGGGCGTCCGCGCTGCGCGTGCTGGCGGTATCGCCGGGGCCGGTGCGGACCGAGTTCTTCGACGTCGTGGGCAGCCAGGACGCCGCCGTGGGCCGGATGGCCACCCCCGAGCAGGTGGTGACGGCGACCCGGCGGGCCCTGGAGCGGCGCAGCAGCCCGCCGAGCATCGTCGCGGGCCTCGGGAACCGCATCTCGGCGATGGCGGCGAGCCTGGCGCCGCGCCGGCTGACGCTGGCGATGGCGGGGCGCGCGCTCAAGGCGTGACGGGGGGGGCACGGGCGGGGGCTTACGGGCCGCGGGGCGGCCGGTGCGCCGAGAACTTCGGCCGCCGTTCACGGGCCGTCCGCCCCACGGGAGCCGTCCGGTCGGGTCCGCGCCCGACTGTCGGGGCGCCCCGATTTCCGCGACCCCTGGACGGATCCCCCGTGACCGCATCCCGCACCCGCCACCGGCGCCGTGACCTGGCCCTTCTCCTCGCCGCCGGATCCCTCGCGGCCGGCCTGCTCGGCGCCGCCCCGGCGCAGGCGGCGCCCGCCGACGACATCCGGATCAACGAGGTGGTGACCACCGGCGGCGTCGAGGACTCCATCGAGCTGTACAACAAGGGCACCGCCGCCGTGGACCTGTCCGGCTGGGTCCTCAAGGACGACAAGGACAGCTCCTCGTACACGATCGCCTCCGGGACCACCCTGGCCGCCGGGGCCTTCCGCACCTTCGACGTGCACGGCTCCTTCGGCCTCGGCTCGGAGGACAAGGCGCGCCTGTACCTGCCGAGTGGCCGGACCCTGGTGGACAGCTTCTCCTGGACCACGCACTCCGCCCCCTCCTGGTCCCGCTGCCCGGACGGCACCGGCGCGTTCCGGGCGGCCGCGCTGACCCTGGGCGGCGCGAACTCCTGCGGCACCGGCGGCGGCGGTACGACGCCCACCGCCTGGCCCGGCGGCAGCGCGGTCGCGACCGCCGACGGCTCCCAGGTGTTCGGCCAGGACCTCAGCGGGCTCCACCAGGAGGGCGGTGTGGTCTGGGCCGCCCAGAACAACGGCAGACTGTGGCGGCTGGTCCGCGACGGCTCGGGCGGCTGGCAGCCCGACACCGGCAACGGCTGGACCTCGGGCAAGTCCCTGCGCTTCCCCGGCGGTTCGGGCAGCCCCGACAGCGAGGGCGTCACCCTCACGGGCGGCGGATCGGCCGCCGGGGTCTTCGTCGCCTCGGAGCGCGACGGCAACGCCTCCGGGACCAGCCGGCTGTCGGTACTCAAGTACGACATCTCCGGCAGCGGGAGCACACTGACCGCCGCCAAGGAGTGGAACCTCACGTCCGACCTGCCGTCGGTCGGCCCGAACCTCGGCCTCGAGGCCCTCACCTGGGTCCCCGACGCCTCCCTGACGGGCGCCGGCTTCAAGGACGCCTCGACGGGGGCCGCGTACGATCCGGCGCGCTACGGGGCCCACGGCGGCGGGGTGTTCTTCGTCGGCGTGGAGGGCACCGGCATGATCCACGGCTATGTCCTGGCGGACTCGGGCGCGTTCACGCGCGTCGCGAGCGTGAGCAGCGGCATGGCCGGGGTGATGGAGCTCCAGTGGGAGCCGCAGGCCGGCCGGCTGTGGGCGGTGTGCGACAACACCTGCGACGGGCAGCACCGCACCCTGCGCGTCGACGCCTCGGGCGCCTTCGCCGTCACCGCCGTCCACGCCCGGCCCACCGGCATGCCGAACTACAACAACGAGGGCTTCACCCTCGCCGGCGCCGACGAGTGCACGGCCGGCCTCAAGCCGGTCCTCTGGTCCGACGACAGCAACGACGCCGGCCACGCCCTGCGCCGAGGCACCATCACCTGCTGACCCCTCGCTTCGTCATGACAGGTCCGGGCGGCCGAGCCAGGAGGGGCGGAGGGGGATGCCGTCCTCGTCGTGCGGCGGGCCGGGGGCGGGCGGGGGTTCGGGGGCGGGGTCCGGTGTGGGCTGCGGGGCGGGGTCGGGGGTGGGTGGTGGGGCCGGGCGGGCGGAGTCCTCCAGGAGTTCCGCGATGGTGAAGCGGGTGGCGTAGGAGTGCCAGGCTCCGTCCAGCACCAGCAGGAAGCCTTCCCCGGTGCGCAGCAGGCGGCGGCGTTTGGGGCTTCTCGGGTGCTCGGGGTCGTAGGAGCGGGCCCGGCGCTCCAGCTCGGCCAGCGCGTCGTCGCGTGTGCCCTCCACGTGGGTGAGGACGTACGCCTCCATGCGCTTGCGTTCCCCCAGGCCGACCGTGACCTCCACGATCAGGCCCCAGGTGGTGGGCGTTGTCGTCATGTTCCTGCCTCTGTCGCGCGGATACGGAAGGCGGACGACGGGTCGGCCGGGTCCCGGTCCGCGATCCGGACCGGGGCATCGGCCCACTGCCATACGCCGATGCCCGGGACCCGGGAGAACGTGATCCGCCCCCGGGTGCCCTCGACGGCGACCTGCGACCAGGCCGCGGCCGTGCCGTGGCGGCGCAGGAGTTCGGCGAGGACGGTCACCGTGTCGTAGCCCTCGAAGGCCACGAAGGAGGGGGATTCGCCGAGGCGATCGCGCAGGGCTTGGCCGACGCGGGCGCCGAGGGGGCCGAGTTCCTCGGGCAGGTAGCGCAGGAAGGGGACGGCCGCCCCGTCGGTGCCCAGCAGGCGGGCCCAGTCCGTGAACTCCGGCTGCCCGGCGGGCGCGCCGATCAGGAGGCCGGTCAGGCGCCGGTCGCCGCGGACGGCCCGGACGAGGGGGACCGCGGGCTCCGGGGTTCCGGCCAGCAGGAGCAGGGCCGTGGCCCGCTGCCCGGCGAGCGCGTCGCAGAGTTCCGCCGGGCCGAGGGCGCGGGCGTCCAGCTCGATGAGGGTGGCGCCGCGCGAGCTGAGGCGGTCGCGCAGGATGCGGGTGCCCGCCGCCCAGTAGACGCTGGGCTCTGCCGCCACCGCGATCCGGGTGTGGCCCGCGCCGAGGAGGAAGTCCGCGTAGAGCCGCCAGCCGCGGGACTGCGGCGGGGCCAGCCGGGCCACCCATCGCGTGGGCCGCTCGGTGAGCGCGTCGAGCACCGCCGAGGAGCAGAGGAACGGCAGCCCGAGGGTGTCGGCCCGCGCGGCCGCCGCGCGGGCGACGACGCTGTGGTACTCCCCCGCCACCGCGGCCACGCCCAGCCCGGCCAGCTCGGTCACGGCCCCGGCGGCCTTCTCCGGGTCGGCCGCGGTGTCCCGGACCAGCAGTTCCAGCGAGGCCCCGGCGATGCCGCCGGTGTCGTTGACCTCGCGGACGGCCAGTTCCAGTCCGGCGAGCAGATGGCGGCCCGCCTCCACCCAGCCCGGCGGGGAGAGCGGTACGAGGGCTCCGATCCGCAGCGTGGTCGGTGAGGTGATCATGTGGCCATTCCACCGGCCGACGCCGTGTTCCGGCAAGAGGGTAAGGGGCGACGGGCTGTGCCCGTCAGCCGCAGAGGCCCCTGCGGCTGACGGGCGGCCGGGCCTCCTTCCCGGCTTCGGCGGTGCCCGTCAGGCGGCGCCCGTCATCCGGGCGAAGACCACCACGTTGCTGTCGTAGTAGTGCTTCTTGGGGTCGAAGTCCCCGCCGCACGTGACCAGGCGCAGACCCGCGTGGTCGAGGTTCTTGTAGACCTCCATCGTGGGGAACTCGGCCTTCGGGTACTCCGCGACCCGGTCCACGGTGAACGTGACCGTCTTGCCGTCCTTCCTGGTCACCTTGATGGTGTCGCCGCCCTTCATCGCCTTCAGCTTCTCGAACACCGCCGCCGCTCCGTTCCACGTGACATGCCCTGCGATCACGGCCGGTCCCTGGGAGCCGGGGGTGGGCCCCGGTTCGTACCAGCCCGCGAGCGCGGGGTCCTTGGGGGTCTGCATGGTGCCGTCCGTGTTCTGCCGCAGCGTTTCCAGGGTGCTGGTCAGGCCGAGGGACGGGATCGTGATCTTCTGCGGTTCCGAGCGCGCGAGGGCCGGTGCGGCGGCCTTGCCCGCGCCGGAGCCGGTGCCCGCGCCCGCCTCCGTACCGGACTTCGCGCCGTCCGCCGGGGGCGCGGAGCCGGCGCCGCCGGGTGCCTGTCCGGCCGGTACGGGGGCGGTGGCGCCCGCCGCGTCCGGCTGGGCCTGCCCGGCGGGCACCGCGGGCTTCGCGGTGTCCTCGCCGCCGCCGCAGCCCGAGAGCAGCAGCCCGGCCAGGACCGTCGCCGCGAGGGCGCCGGCGGTGCGGCGGCGGGCGAAGCCGCTGGGCGGGGTGGCCGCGCGGGTGGGCCGGTTCACGCGCCGCCTCCCGTGGTCTCCCGGCGGACGGTGACGGCCTGGGCCCGGCGGCGCCCGAGGACCACCGCACCGGCGGCCACGGCGAGGGTGGTGATGGCGACTCCGTCCCGTACCGTCACGGGCAGCTGGGCCGCGGCCGTCTGCTCGGAGCCGCCGCCGGTCTCGATGGCGCCGACGGGGAGGGAGCCCACGGCCGCGCCCTTGACCTCGCCGCAGTTGGTCGGGGCGGTGGCCTCTTGGGGCAGCTTCGGGTCGAGTTCGCTCTTTCCGGCGCCCTGGACGTCGTACTTGCCGTTCTTGTTGCGGTCGATGCCGTGCTGCACGACGTGCAGGTCCTTGATGTGGTCGACCACGTCCTGGCCGACGGCGATCGTCCGCTTGTAGGAGAGCTTGCCCTTCTTGTCGGCGACGGGCATGCGTTCCACCGCGAGGCCGCTGGTGGGCTTGGTGTCTCCGGAGGTGGTGAGCGAGATGTTGATGTCGCCGTAGTCGTGTGTGGCCTCGGTGTTGCTGAGGACCCCGTCGCCGTCGGTGTCGTCGGAGGCGTCCGGGCAGTGGAAGTCGTGCCCCTTGGTCGAGCCGTGCAGGTGCTGGGCCGAGGGCTGCCCCGGCACCATGCCCTCGGACTCGATCTGCACGGTGAGCTGGTTGCCCCTGAGGCTGAGCATGACCGTGCCGCGGGAACCGGATTCGTTCAGCTGCGCCAGATCGATCTGGTACGCCTTTCCGCCCTCCGCGAGGGCGGGCCCGGAAAGGCCGATGGTCAGGAACACGGCGGCGGGGACGGACGCGAGAACCACGAGGCGGCCGGCGCGCTTGACTATCATATTCGCTCCTGTTCCATGGATTCCCGGGACGGGAATCTCACATCTCATGTCGTACGAGTGGGAAGCGAGCCCCGGTGGGGGTCTCGTTCCCTTCTTCGGCACCCCGGCTGCTGCGGATGGGTGCCTTTTTGAAATATTTTTCCGGCTACCGGATCTACGCACGGACGGGCCATTTCGAGGCGCGTGCGGGTGGGCGCGGGCGTATTTCGCGCGCACGAATCACCGGTAGGTGCGGCAGCGCCGCTGCGGGCTCGGGGCAGCGCTCATGGCCCGGAACGCCGGGGGCGGCTGCCCGTCCGGTCCGTCGCGAGTATTGCCGGACCGGAGAAAAAGAAGGTGAAAAGGGGGTGGAAAACGCAGAGGGAGGTGAGAAATTCCCACCTCCCCGCGCCCGGCCCTGCCGCATTACCTCCCCGAGGTCACCTCACCGTTGGACGGACGGTCGGATTCAGTGGCCGGACACCGGTCTCTCCGGAACTAATCTGACCTCATTCGATTCGCCTCTGCCGCAGTCACGCACGCGCATCCACCGCCTTCGACTTCAGGTTCGGTCCGCTTCGGTCTCGACCTTTGTAGTCCTCCCGGCGGCGGGCGGGCCAATAGTTGGCGGCTGATGCTAAGAATTCACCGGATCCGCCGCTCCCGGGCCGCCGGAGGACCCGCCGGACGGCCGGCCCGACGACCCGCCCGACCCGCCCGGCCCGGCCGCGCGTTCGAGGACTTCGAGGACGGTGTCCCGGAAGAGGGTGGTCTTGTAGCCGGTCAGCGGCAGCGGACGGCAGCGCTGCAGCACCGTCGCGGCGGCCGCCGACAGCGCCTCGGGGGTCGCCTCGCGGCCGATCAGGGCCGCCTCCACCTCGGTCAGCCGCAGCGGTACGCGGGCCACCCCGCCCGCCGCGACGGCCACGTGCGTGACGGTCGGCCCGTCGAACGCCAGCCGGGCGGCGGCCTCCACCAGCGGCCATTCGGCGTGCGCCCGGCTGATGGCCCGGTGGCAGGCGGCCCGTTCGCCGGGCACGGCTGCGGGCAGCCGGACGGCGGTGAGGACCCGGTGCGGTGGCAGCAGGTGGTCGGTGCGGTCGAGTCCGCGTCCGTCGCCGTACAACTCGGCCACGCTGCGCGGGGGTTCGTCGTGCACCTCGGCCTCAGCGTCGTAGGTGAGCAGGGCCATCGCCAGGGTGGACGGGTGCGGGGCGACGCAGAGGCTGTCCCCGGCGACGACGCCGTAGTGGTGGTCGCCCTCGCGGGCGGGGCAGCCGGTGCCGCCCTTCTGGAGGCAGCTGACCCGCGGATTGCGGTAGTACCAGCAGCGGTTGCGCTGGAGCAGATTGCCGCCGAGGGTGCCCGCCGCGCGGATCTGCGGGGTGGCCGCGCTGTGGGCCGCGGCCGCGAGGGCCGGCCAGCCGACGCGCACCCGGGGGTCGGCGGCCAGCGCGGCGAGGGTGGTCAGGGCGCCGATCCGCAGCCCGCCGCCGGGCAGCGGGGTGGTCCCCCGCATGCCTCCGGCGCCGTCCGAACCGTCCGCCCCGCCGGCCCCTCCCGCCTGCCCGAGGTCGGTGAAGGGCCCGGCGGAGACCCCGCTGCGCTGCCGGGCCGTGGTGTCGGTGCCCCCGGCGCGCAGCTCGCCGCCGCGGACCCGTACGGCTTCCGAGAGGGCGGTGAGATCGAGCGGTTCGGTGCTCACGTACCCAGTCCTTCCAGGAGCCGGTCGGGCCGGATCGGCATGTCGTACGGGCGCCAGCCGGTGGCGTCGTGGACGGCGTTGGCCAGGCTGGCGGCGGTGGGCAGGGTGGAGATCTCGCCGAGGCCGACCCCGCCGCCGGGCACGTGGTCGAAGCCCTCCTGGTGGAAGTGGACGGTGATCTCGGGGGTGTCGCCGATGCCGGGGATGCGGTAGTCCTCCAGGTTGTCGGTGAGGACCCGGCCGGTGACGGGGTCGGCGCGGCGCTCCTCGAACAGGGCGTAGCCGATGCCCTGGATCACGGCGCCCTCGCACTGGCTGCGGGCCAGCCGGTCCTCGTGGATGCGCCCGGCGGCGATGCCGCTCCAGACGCGCAGCGGGCGGATCCGTCCGAGCCGGGTGTCCACCTCGACCTCGGAGACCTGGACGGAGCCGGTGAAGCCGCGGCCGACGGCCACGCCGCCCAGGGGGAAGGGGAGCGCGTAGCCGCGGTGGTCGCGCGGGCGCCGGCCGGTGACCCGTACGCCGTGGGCGGTGTCCAGCCGGGCGGCGACCTCGCCCCCGCCGAGCGCCGCGCGCAGCCGCTCGGCGGCGTCCATGGCGGCGGGGACGAGGGAGGGGGTGGTGCGGCTGCCGCCGGAGGTGGGGCCGTGCGCGGCGTCGCTCCGGCCGACCTCGGCGCGCACCCGGTCCTCCGGCAGGCCGAGTCCGGCGGCGACGGCCCGGCACAGCACGGTACGGGCGCCGGTGCCCATGTCCTGGACGGAGCAGCGGGCGAGGACCATGCCGTCCTCCACGGCGAGTTCCACCTCGGTGACGGGGTCGAGGAAGTACAGCCAGTTGGCCGCCGCGACGCCGACACCCCGGCGGAAGCGGCCGGTGCCGCCGCGCGGGCCCGCCCAGACGGGCAGGGCCGCGGCCAGGTCGTAGAGGGCGTGGCGGCGGGTGTTGCCGTCCCAGCGGCGGCGCAGGGCGATGGGGTCCTCACCGAGCCGGTGGGCCATCTCGTCGACGGCCTGTTCCAGGGCCCAGCACATGGTGGGTCCGCCGGGCCCTCGGAAGGGGGCGCCCGGCGGCTGGTGGGTGACGGTGTCGAAGTCGCGCAGCCGGCGGGGGGCCTTGCCGTACATGAAGCGGGCGAGGGCGGCGACGGTGCCGCCGGTGGAGACGCCGCCGTCGTTGTCGGCGTCCATGGCCAGCGCGCTCAGCCCGCCGGACGCGTCGGCGGCCATGGCGATGCGGATGCGGGTGCCGGGGCGGTAGCCGCCGTCGGTCAGTTCCTCGTCCCGGTCGAGTACGACCCGTACGGGCGCTCCGTGCAGCCGGGACAGTTCCGCGGCGGCGACGACGTCCGAGGTGAGGCCCATCTTGCAGCCGAAGCCGCCGCCCACGTGCACGGCTGTGGCCACCACCTGTTCGGGCGGCAGGCCGAAGCGTTCGGCGGCCTGCTCGGCGACGTGGCGTACGGACTGGGTGGACACCTCCAGGCGGAGGCCGTCGTCGGTCCACGTGGCGAGGCAGGCGTGCGGTTCGAGGGGGGTGTGGGTCTGCGCGGCGGTGGTGAACTCGCCCTCCACGACCCGTTCGGGGCTGCGCCTGCGGGCTTCGGTGATGCGGCGGACGGCGGTGGCGGGGCGCCGGCTCATGGCGGAGGGGCCGCGCAGGTTGCCGCGCCAGCGGGTGGGCAGCAGCTGCGGGGCCTCCCCGGAGGCCGGTGCCCGTTTCCGCGCGGCCGCGTCCTCGTAGACGTACGGGCCCTCCCCGGTCCTGGCCCTGCGTACGTCCAGGGCCGCGGGCAGTACCTCGTAGTCCACGGCGACCCGGGCGGCGGCGGCCCGCGCCGCGGCCCGGCCGGCTCCGGCCACGGCGGCCACGGGCTGGCCGACGTAGCGCACGACGCCGTCCGGGGGCAGCAGGGAGACGAGCGGTACGCCGTCCGCCGTGAGGGAGCGTACGTGGGCGTGGGCGTGCGGGGAGCGGATGATCAGCCCCTCCAGCAGCCCTTCGGGGTGCAGGTCGGTGGTGTAGCGGGCGGAGCCGCCGGTCTTCTCGGGGGCTTCGACGCGCGGGACCGCTGGCGCCGCGCCTCCGGCCGGGGCGGTGTCGTACTCGCCGGCGCAGGCGGCGGCGACCGCCCGGAAGATGCCCGCGTAGGCGCCGCAGCGGCACAGGTGTCCCGCCAGCGCGTCGGCGGTCTGCTCGCGGGTGGGCGGGACGGAGCCGCGCGTGGCCCGCCACCGGTCGACGAAGGCGGCCGCCTCGACGACGAAGCCCGGGGTGCAGTAGCCGCACTGGAGGGCGTCCTCCGCGGCGAAGGCGCGGGCCACCGGATGGTCCGCCAGGCCCTCCACGGTGGTCACGCGCCGGCCGGCCAGGGTGACGGCGGGGGTCAGGCAGGACACCCGGGGCTCGCCGTCGACCTGGATGGTGCAGGCGCCGCAGACGCCGCCCTCGCAGACCAGTTTGGTGCCGGTGAGGCCCAGCCGGTCGCGCACCACCTCCACGGCGGCCGGGTCCTCGTCCACGTCCACCGCGCGCGGGGCGCCATTGACCTCGAACTCCACGAGACGTGCTCCTCAGCCGTGGGGCGGTGAGCGCCGGTGCCTCGCGCTCACCTTCACGTCCCTTGATATCCCGGTCCCGCGCGCGGCGCAGTACGAGGATCCGCGCCCCCCGCGGCCGTCCCCGTCAGGGCATCTCGTCAGGGCATCTCGTCCGGGTCGCAGCTGGCCCGGCGCAGGCCGATGGTGCGTAGGGCCCGCATCAGGGCCTCGTGGTCCCCCTCGCGGACGAGGTGGACGGCCCCCTCGGCGGCGAGCCCGGCCACCGCGCGGGGTACGGGCGCGGCGGCGGTGCGGAGCACGACCCCGCCGGGCGGGTCCAGGGCCCGCACGCCGCGGAACAGGCGCAGGACGGCCGGGTCCGAGTCCAGGCTGTCCAGGCCGGGCGGCAGGGCCAGGACGGTGATGTCGGGCAGGAGCACGCGGGCGTGGGCGAGGGCCACGGCGGGGTCGGAGGCGTGCGAGAGGACCTGGAAGTGCGGATTGCGCTGGATGCCCGCGCGCAGCAGTTCCAGCTGCTCGCCCTCGGGCACGCCCACCACCAGCACGGTCATCACGCTCCCCATCGTGCTGTCCGGGCGGGCGCGCGGCGAGTCGGGGGGCGGCCGGTGCCGTGCGTCGGCCGGGTCAGGGCCGGGCGGCCGGGAGGTGTGCGGCCGCCTCGGCGGCGGAGTGGGCGGAGGCGAAGGTGAACGCGCGCGGGGACGGCCCGTGTTCGCGCAGCTCCGCGAGGCGTTCCAGGGCCTCGGGGACGGTGGGGATCTCGCCGGCGGGGATCCACCACAGCACCAGGTGGGCCTCCATGTGGCGTTCGAACCAGTCGCGGCGCCGCCGCATCGCCTCCAGGTGTCCGCTGCGGTAGAGGAAGTCCCACAGGGCCTCGCGGGTCTCCCACACCGAGAGGTTGACGATGACGTTCTCACCCGCGGGGCGCAGACCGGTGGCGTCGCCCGCGCCTTCCTCGATCAGCCGCCAGACGAAGCCGGGGGCGGCGTCGGCGAGGGCGTTGACCGGGTTCAGCATCTCCACGAAGGGAGCCAGGCGCGGGTCGTCGAGGGGGTGGCGGAGGGTCGCGACGTTGAACTGGGCGAGGTGGAAGGCAGGCGTGGGTGAGGTCATGGCCTCATCCCAGCACGGGCCGCATTTCTATGTCAATGAGTATTGTTTTTAGAGTTGTTCGACCACCACGCAGCACTCCCCCGGCCGGGCGTCCATCCGGGCCCGCACCGGGCCGTCCGTACCGAGCAGCCCTTCCAGCAGGGCGAGGTTCATCCCGCAGACGAGTGGCGGGAAGCGCTCGGCGACGGCATGGAAGGGGCAGTTCCGCATCCGCACGACGCGACCGTCCGACTCCTCGCCGGCCTCCTCGCCGCCGCCCCCGCCACTGTCCTCGCCGCCCTCCACATGCGGCTCGTAGCCCCGGGCAGCCAGCAGTTCCATGGCCTCCGCGAGCCCGCCGCAGGGCGCCGCGCCCCCGCGCAGGGCCTCGCCGCGCCGGCGGGCGGCCGCGCAGAGCCCGGCGTCCAGACCGGCCTGCTCGGCCGCCTCGGCCAGCAGTTCGGCGGCGGTGCGGTAGTCCCGGGCGGGCAGCGAGACCGAGCGCTCGCCCGGCGCCCGCGTGTACACCTTGGCGGGGCGGCCCGCCCCGGGCCCCGAACGCCCCGTCAGGCGCCGGCTCCCGCTGACCAGCAGCCCGGCCTCCGTCAGGCGGTCCAGGTGGTGCGCCGCGAGGGTGCGCGCCACGCCCGCGGCCTCGGCCGCCTCGTTGCGCCCGACCTCGCGGCCCTGGGCCACCACGTACTCGTACAGACGGCGCCGCACAGGGTCCTGCAGCACCGCGATCGCATCGATGTCCTCCACCCGGCCATTCTAGAAACGACGCGGATTGGAGTTAGAAAGCGGTGGCGCCGGAAGTGGCGGGATCGCGTTTTCCGTCGGCGGATTACGGCGTACCGGACGCCGGTGCGGCGGCACTAGATTCGGCCCATGGAAGAGATCAGCCACCGGTCGGCCGACGACTGCACCCTGCACGCCACCCTCATGGGAGAGGGCGAGGCCCTGGTCCTTCTGCACGCCGGCGGCCCTGACCACAGGAGCATGCTTCCGCTGGCCGAACGGCTCGCCGATCGCTTCCTGGTCGTCCTGCCCGATCTGCGAGGCTACGGCCGGTCGGTCTGCAGGGAACCCGCCCGCTACACCTGGGCCCGGTACGTCGAGGACGTCATAGGGCTCCTGGACCGCATCGGCCGCTCCCGTGCCGTACTCGCCGGGGCGGGTCTGGGCTCCACGATCACCCTCCGGACAGCGGCCGCACACCCGGACCGGGTCCGGGCAGCCGTGCTCATCGGGGTGGAGGACATCGAGGACGACGAGGCCAAGGAGGCCGAGATCCGCTTCCTCGACGCGTTCGCCGCCCGTGTCGCGGCCGAGGGCATCGAGGCGGGCTGGGCGCCCGTCCTCGCCGCCTTCCCTCCCCTTGTCGGTTCCATGGTGCGCGACGCCATCCCCCGGTCGGACCCCGCCAGCATCGTGGCCGCGGCCGCCATCGGCCAGGACCGCTCCTTCCGGAGCGTCGACGAACTCGCGACGATCACCGTGCCGACGCTCGTCTTCCCGGGCACCGACCCACGCCACCCCAGCGCTCTCGCCGAAGCGGCCGCCCGCACCCTGCCCCACGGCCGACTGGCCGCGATCCCGATCGGCGACGACCTCCTGACCGCCGTGGACCTCGCCCGCGCCACCGCTCCCGCCATCCGGGAGTTCCTGGCCGGAGCGGTCCCGCCCGTGGCCGGCACGGAGTGATCGTGGCGGTGTGACGGGACCGGTCGTGACGTCCCCCTTCGCGGCCGGAGCGCTAGAGAGAACCGACGACCTTGCGGGGCACGACCCGGACCACCACGCGGGGCGCGTCCTCGCCCGAGGCGGGGTTGAAGTCCGCGTACTCCTTGCCCGTGTACTTCCGCGAGAGCGCGTCGATGAGCCGCTGGCCGCCCTCGGTGTCCAGCTCGGCCGTGCCGCGCACCTCGGCGTAGGTGTACGGCGCGTCCGGCGGGTTGATCATCACGGTGATCCGGGGGTCGCGGCGCAGGTTCCGCTCCTTGCGGCGCCCCACGGTGGTGGAGATGAGGAGGTCGTCGCCGTCGCGCATGAGCCAGGTCACCGACAGCTGCGGGCTGCCGTCGGGCTGGACGGTGGCCACGGTCGCGAAGACCGGGGATTCGTCGATGATGCGCTTGAGATCGTCGGAGAGTGTGGTGGACATGGCCTGGGCCTTTCCGGAAGGGCGCCCGTGCCCGCGGCACGGAACGACGAGGTGTGACCCCGCGTCACCCTAGCCCCGGGGCGCCCGGACCGCGCGGCCACGCGCTTCGTGCGGCGCACGATCACCCCCCTGCCCGGCCCCCGCCGGCTGTGCCGGGAGTGGCTGGGCATGCGACTCATAACCCTCTGGGGCGGGCGTGGCGAACCGTGGTACGAACCGGTGTACGCCTCTTCGGGCGGCCGGACCGCGCGGTCGGGCCGCCCCCACCGAACGGAGTTGGTCCTGTTGTTCAGTGCGTTACGTGTGTCACGCGCGTTGCCCGCGATACGTGCCGTGCGGGCCGCCGCCCTCACCGTCCTGCTCGCGGGGGCCTCCCTGCTCGCCGCGGGCGCACCCGCGAGCGCGAGCGCCGCCGCCCCCACTCCGGTGGGCGGGGGCACGGGGATCATCTTCCGGATCACCCCCACTCCGCAGGAGCCCGCCGGCTACTACATCTGCACGCTCACGGCGGTCGGACGCGACGGCGCGGGCAACCTCGTGGCCCTGACGAACGCCCACTGCTTCATCGACGACGCCGGCAACAAGCTGGTCGGCGAGCAGGTCTACCGGGACAGCTCCCCGGCGGGCACCGCCTTCGCCCCCGCCCCCGTCGAGAACAGCCGCCCCGACCTGGCTACGGGCCCGATCGGCACCGTGACGTACGTCAGCACCCCCAACAACCTGCTGAACTCCGGCCCCAAGGGCCTGGATTACGCGGTCATCAAGCTCGACGAGAGCCGGGTGGCCCCCACCAGCACGGTGGGCGGTACGACGATCACCTCCCTCGGCGCGCCGCCGCCCAACGGCACCCGCATGTGCAAGGAGGGCCACCGGACGGGCCTGACCTGCGCCATGAAGCTGGGCACGAACGGGATCTGGTTCACGCACCTGATCTGGACGAACGCCGGTGACTCGGGCTCGCCCGTGGTGCACGGCCAGACCCTGGTGGGCAACGCCTGGGGCGCGCAGCACAGTTCCCCGATCCTCAGCATCCTCGACGAGATGAACGCCCAGGGCGGCGTGGGCGCGGGCTTCCACCTGGTGCCCTGATCACTCGGCTCGCTCGGCTCACTCGGCTCTCTCGGCCTCCCGGCCCGGCGCCACCCTGACAGCGAGCAGCACGGTGTCGTCCTCCGCCCTCGCCGGTGCCACGGTGTCCGCCAGGTGCTGGAGGACGTCGCCCAGGGGTGTCGCCGGATCGGCCTCGGCCAGCAGGAGGGCGGTGCGGTGGATGACGTCGTCCAGGTCCTCGTCGCGGTGCTCGACCAGCCCGTCCGTGTAGAGCAGGAGCGTGCTGCCGGGCGGCAGCAGCCGCGTGTGGCTGCTGCGGGACACGGGCGGCAGCGAGGGGTGCAGGAGCAGGTCGTGGACGTCCATGCGCTCCGCCGCCGCGCCCGCCGCCTCCGGGTGGACGAGCAGCGGCGGCGGATGGCCCGCGTTGGTCCACGTCAGCTGCCAGTGCCCGGCGGGGCGCGGCGCGAGGTGGCCGTGGACCAGGGTGCCGCCCGTCGGCACGCCGAGTGTCCCGGACGCCTCCACCAGGGCCTCGACCGCGTGGTGCGGGGGATGGCCCCGGTGGTCGTGGTCCGCCTGCCGGAGCATGCTGCGCACCTGCCCCATGACGGTGGCGGCGCGCATGTCGTGCCCGGTGATGTCCCCGACGGTCACGGCCCAGGCGCCGCCGTCCCCCGGCAGCGGGTAGAGGTCGTACCAGTCCCCGCCGACCATGTCCTGGCGGGCGGCGGGCCGGTAGAGGGCGGCGGTCTCCAGGCCCCCGACGGCGGGCAGTCCGGTGAGCATGGCCTCCTGGAGGCTGCGCGCGACCGAGATCCGCTCGTCGAGGTAGAGGGCGCGCTCGACGGCCCGCGCGGTGTAGTCGGCCAGTACGACGAGCAGCGCGCGCTCGGCGGGCTCCACGGCGTGCGGGATGTCCCAGCCGAGCGCCAGCACCCCGAGGATCCCGTCGGCGGCGGGCAGTGGTACGCAGACCAGCGTCTGCAGGCCCAGGGCTTCGAAGCGGGCCAGGACCTCGGGCCCGTAGCCGCTCTCCAGGGCCGTGCGGTCGCGTATCACCACCGTCCGCCCCTCCCGTACGGCCTTGGCCTCCGGGCGGTCGGCGGCGGTCTCGTACTCCTGCCCGTGGTCCCGCCACGGGTCCGCGCCGCCGGGCATCGAGACCCGGCGGAGCAGTCCGTCCTCGCCGATGAGCAGCAGGCCGACGTGCGAGGGCTTGAGGTCGCCGCCGGCCAGCTCGCCCACCCGCTCGCAGACCTCCATCAGCCCGCTGGTGTCGCCCAGGCCCTCCGCCGCCCGCAGCAGCAGCTGGGCCCGGCCCAGCAGCGATTCCATCCGGTCGGCGTCCGCCTCCGCGATCCCGGCGGCCTCCTCGGCCTCCACCTGCCCCCGCCAGGCGGCCCGGGAGCGGCTGCGCAGGCGCATCTGGGCGCTGCACGCGGCCGCCAGCTCCCCGAGGTCGCGCAGATCGTCCTCGCTCCACGTGCGCGGTCCCTCGTCGGTGACCGCGAGCACGCCCAGCAGCTCGCCCCCGGAGCCGATCATGGGGATACCGGCGAAGGCGAGGCCCGGCCCGCCCGGCAGGGCCAGCGGCGCGCCCTGCCCGGCGGCGCGCCGGCACAGCTCCGCGATCTCGGGCTCCACGGGTCCGGCGGGCCAGCTCTCGCCGCCCAGGGGGTCGTCGTCCGGAGCCTCGTCCTCCAGCACACCGTCCGGCACCCATACGAGGCCGCGCGAGGCGGCCAGGAGGCGGGCGGCGAGGCGCGCGAACCGGTTCACCGCGTTCCCTTCACGTCGGGCGTGCCGTGGTGGCACGCGTGCCACCCAGCGTATGCGCGGCATCCGGTGTGCGAGCCCGGCGTACCTGAGGGACGCTGGCGTCATGGCAGTGCAGGTGTCGGCGCGGACCCTGGAGGGCGGATGACCTGGGCATCATGGACCACGCAGGGCGTCTACGCCGGGCGGGGCGGCGTACGGACCGACGGCGCGCCCGTCCTGACCGGCCAGCTCGACGTCCATACGACCTGGACCGAGGCGGACGGCATGGCGCATGTCGCCGTACAGCACAGCGGTGGCGCGGAATGGTTCACGCTGACGGGCAGCCCGGTTCCCTGCCCGAGCGCGGAGGCGAGCCGCACCCTGCACGACGCCGTCCTGCGCGCGGTGCGCGCCGGGAACGCGGCGACGCTCCCGCACCCGGACGCCTCGATGGGGAACGCCTGAGCGCGGCGGACGCTCCCGGTCCGGCCCGGGTCCCCGGCCGGACCGCATACCGGCCGGTCGCAGGGGTAGGCGCGGGCAGGACAGCGACACGTACCGAGGAGGAGCCGCCATGAGCCCGGACCGGCGACCGCACCTGCCCCCTCCCGTTCCGGAGGACCCCGACGCCCCCACCCCCGACCTGCCGCCGCTCGGCCCGTCCGCGCCGGATCTGCCGGGGGCCGGCCCGGAGGAGTCCCGGGAGGACCCGCCGGAGGACGATCCGAAGCGGGCGGGCTCGGCGGACCGCTCGGCCGAGCGGGCGGAGGAGCCCCCGGACTAGACGGCGGGAGACGTGACGGAACGGCCGGACCCGCGGGACACCGCGGCTCCGGCCGTTCCGTGTGCCGGCCCCGGGGGCAGGGCCGGCGGACCGTGGGGCTGTCAGGCCGTGAGGCCGTCCAGCGCGGTGTCCGGGATCCACGAGCCGTGGATGCCGCCGGGCACCCGGCGGGGCAGGTGGACGGTGGCGACCGGGTCGAGGTTGGCCGCCTCCAGGACGAGGAGCTGCGAGGAGTCCTGCTTGAGGTCGGAGACCACGGTCAGGAGGTAGCCGTCGTCCTCACAGACGGCCCCGGCGGCGGGGACGAAGACGGCTTCGCCCGGCATCCGGGCGTCGCCGACCTGATGGATGCGGCGGGCGCCGGTGGTGCGGTCGTACTTGACCACGCCGTAGCCGCCGAAGCCCTTCTCGTCGGGGAAGGCGATGGCGTACTGGTAGCGGTTCTCGGCGCCCAGGAAGTCCTCGTTGAGGGTGGGGAACTCCACCGGCAGGTCGTCGATGATCTGCTCGTCGACGGTGCCGTCGGCCATGTCGACCACCCAGCGGCGGGTGTAGGAGCGGGAGCCCGGCTCGGAGCCGCGGTCCGGGGCGCCGGCCCACCAGTTCCAGGAGAGGCGGAAGCCCTCCCGGTCCACGGTCGGGCCCTCCAGGACGATCCGGCCGCGGCCGTCCTCGTAGGCGTTGCCGACGTGCAGCATGTTGCCCGGCTCGATGGAGAACCAGCGGATGTGCCGGGTGCCGTCCTCGCCGCGCGGCATCACGCCGATGCGGGCGGGCTGCTGGTCGCTCCAGCCGTAGGGGATGCCGGAGTGCTCGGTGGGGTCGAAGGTGACGTTGCCCTCCATGAAGACGACGTGGTGGCGGGTGATCGCGAAGTCGTGCTTGAGGGCGGCCGTGGCACCCGGGATCTCGGCGCTGTGGATGATCTCGCCCTTGGCGTCGGAGACGTAGTACATGAGGTAGGGCGGGAAGGGCGAGGAGCCGAAGAAGTGGAGCTCGCCGGTGACCGGGTCCTCCTTGGGGTGCGCGGTCATCGCGGAGGTGAGCTTGCCCTTGAAGTCGAAGGCTCCGACGGTGTCCAGCTCGGGAGTCAGTTCGAAGGGGTAGTTCGACTCGCAGAGGGCGAGCAGGCGTCCGGCGTGCTCGATGACGTGGGTGCCGGCGGTGCTGGCGGTCAGGTCGGGGCCGCGGTCGGTCATGTACGGGGCGCCGTCGAGGGCGGGGGTGTGGACCCAGCGGTTGCGGTACCACTCGGCGCGGCCCTCGCGCAGCCGGATGCCGTGCACCATGCCGCTGCCCTTGAACCAGTGGGTGGGGGTGACGCCGGGCTTCGGGTTGTGCCCGTTGCGGATCAGACGGCCGGTCAGCTCGGGGGGCAGGGTGCCCTCGACGGTGAGCCCGGTGGCAGAGATCTCGTCGACGACGGGGGTGTAGTGGCCGGTGAGGTACGGCTTCGGGGTGGTCATGGCGTTGCCTTTCGCGGGGGTGGTGCCGGGGTGGGGAAGAGGTCGCCCGGGTGGGGTGGTACGGGATTCCACGCGCTCAGTGGGACCGGCTGAGCCCGGGGCCGACGGGCCGCGGTTCGGGCGCCGGGGCGGTGGCGGGGGTGGTGGTACGGGGGCTCGTGGGGCGGGTGAGGAACAGTGCGAGCAGGGCCGTCGCGGCCAGGATCGCGGCGGAGACGGTGAAGGCCGCCCGGTAGCCGGCGGTCAGGGCCTCCCGTACGGGCTCGTGGGCCGCCGCGGTCACGGATCCGGCGAGGGTGGTCAGGACGGCGAGGCCGATCACGCCGCCGACCTGGCGGGTGGTGTTCACCAGTCCGCCGGCCAGACCGGTGTCCTTGCCCGGGACCCCGTCCACGGCGAAGGTGGTGAGCTCGACGAAGGAGATGCTGAGGCCGAGCCCGACGAGGACGCTCGGGCCGAGCACGTCCACCGCGTAGCTCCCGTCGGCGTGCAGCCGGGACAGCCACAGCATTCCGGCGGCCTCGATGAGCAGGGCCGCGGTGACGGTGGCCCGGGCGCCGAAGCGGCGGGCGATCTGCGGGGCGAGGACGGCGCCGAGCATATTGGCGGCGGCGAAGGGCAGTTGGCCGAGGCCGGTGGCCAGCGGGCCGGAGCCGAGGACGTGCTGCTGGTAGAGCGGGAGGAAGAAGAAGAGGGCGATCCACACCGAACCCATCAGCGCCATCAGCAGATTGCCCGCCGCGACCCGCCCGGTGCGGAAGAGCCGGGGCGGTACCAGCGCGTGCGGCCGGCTTCGCTCGATGACCACGAAGGCGCCGAGCAGCAGGACGGCGGCGCCGAGCGCGCCCAGTACCCGGGGGTCGGTCCAGCCGGCGCCGCGGGCCGTGGTCAGGCCCCAGACCAGGCCGGTCAGGGCGAGGGTGACGGTGGTGGTGCCCAGCAGGTCGAAGCGGCCGGCGGGCTCCGCGGCCCCGGCCGCCGGCCGCGGTACGAGGAGGACCACGGCGGCCAGGACGCCCGCCGTCGCCAGCGCCACCGAGTGGAAGATCCACGGCCAGCCCCACGCCTGGGTCAGGGCGCCGCCGAGGATGACACCGCTGGCGCCGCCCGCTCCGGAGACCGCTCCCCAGACGCCCAGCGCCCGGCCCCGGCCGGCGCCCGTGGGGAAGCTCTCCATCACCAGGGCGAGCGCGGCGGGGGCGATGGCCGCGGCGCCGAGACCCTGGACGGCGCGGGCCGCGATCAGTACGGCCGAGGAGGTCGCGAGCCCGGCCGCGAGCGAGGACAGGGCGAACAGGGCGAGCCCGGCGATCAGCACCCGGCGGCGGCCGAGCAGGTCACCGACCCGGCCGCCCGCCAGGAGCAGGGCCCCGAACGCCAGGCCGTAGGCGTTGACCACCCAGGTGGTCCCGCCGTCCGAGAGGCCGACCCCGGCGCTGATCTGCGGGAGCGCCACGTTCACGATGGATGTCGCGAGCATGACGGTGAACTGGGCCGCGGCAAGCGCCGCGAGCACCGCCTGCGGCCGGTGGGGCCGGGCTGCCGCCCGGTCCTTCTGTGTGCGTGCTGCGTTCATGGGGCACAGACTCGTGCCGGACGCTGTCCACTCTCCAGAGCGGGCGGCGCCCTACGCTGTCCACCGCTGTCCGCGGCTGTCCACCGGGCGGCTGCCCGCCGTACGGGCTACCGGGGGCCGTGCAGTTCCCGTTCCCACAGGGCCTCGCACAGCAGGTCCAGGCCCTGGCGCAGGTGGCGGCGGTACGTGCCGTACGGGAGGCCGAGGCGGCGGGCGGCGGCCTCCTGGGTGGGCGCACCGGAGAAGTAGCCGGCGGCCAGCGCCTCGCGGGCCCGCACCCCGCGCGGATCCCCGGCGAGCTCGTCGACGGCCCGGCGCAGCAGGGCGCGCGACTCCCCCACCGGGTCGTCCAGATCGGCGGCGAGCCGGGTGCGCAGCAGGGCGCAGGCGGCGAAGGCGCCCGTGTCGCGCCAGTGCGCCAGGGCCTCGCGTACGGCCTGGTCGAAGACGGAGCGGGAGACGGGCGAGGGTCCGGCGGCGGGGAGCGGTTCGTCGGTGAGGGAGATGAACCGCTGGAGCCAGCGCTCGACGGGGGTGCGCCGCCAGTCGACGGCGAACAGCCCGTAGGTGTGCTCGCCGACGCGCGGGCGGGCCCCGGTGTCGTCGAGGGTGCCCCGGACGCGTTCGGCCCAGGCGTCGGCGTCCCGGTAGACGGCGAATCCGTAGGCGCGGCCGCGGGCGCGGGCGGACTCCGCCTGGGCGCGGGAGCTGCTGAGGTCGATGACCCGCGAGGGCACCTGGTACCGCTCGGGGTAGACGGTGAAGCGGCTGATGCCGATGTGCTCGCCGGGGCTCACGGGCGCGTCGGCGTCGGTGTGCCGCCAGGCGGCGGCGACCACCGGGTCGGTGGCCAGGTCCTGCGGGTCGGGGGGTGCCGGGAGGGCGAGCCGGGCGGTGAAGGCGACGATCCGGCCGGTGCTGACGAGCCGGTAGACGCTGAACGCCTGCGGCTGGCGGTCGGCCCAGTAGCGGACGAGGTCGGCGGAGGCGGGGCCCTCGGTCTCCTCGGCCATCCGCAGGACGGTGTCGAGGTCGTCGGGGTGCAGGGGGCGGTCGTGCACCTCGTCCTCGCGGGACCAGGTGCGCAGCCGGGCGAGGGTCTTGCCCTCCCGGAAGAGGTAGAACAGCTCGTCGGTGACGGTCCACACGCGTTCGTCGGGGGCCTCGCGCAGCAGCCGCAGGTATTCGTCGGCGAGGCGGCCGCGCATGGTCTCGAAGGCGTTCGGTGCCCGCCAGCGCAGGTCGGCGGCGAGGGTTTCGCGTGCGGCGTCGTGCGGGTGGAGGCCGCGGTGGGTGGCCTCCATGAAGGGCAGGTCGCGCAGCCAGGCGAAGAGGAGGTGGGCGTCCTCCTCGGGCAGGACGGCGGCGAGCAGTTCCTCGGAGGTGGAGTGCGCCTGCGCGGCGAGCTCCAGGGCACGCCGGTGGGCCGCGGTGGGGACCTCGCCGATCAGCCCCGACAGCAGGGTGCGCAGGACGTCCGCCGAGGGGGCCCAGATCTCCTCGCGGCCGCAGCCCGCCGATCCGGCCGCGGCGGCCAGGGAGAGGGCGAGGGGGTTGCCCCCGGCGAAGCGCAGGACGCGGTCGCGCAGTTCGGGCCGGATGTCCGCCGCGACGAGCAGCCCGCGGGCCTGGTCCTCGGAGAAGGGCTCCAGTTCGGTCACGTGCAGCAGCCGGGACCAGGCGGGGTCGGCGCTCCACTGCGGCTCGGGCGGGCGCCGGCCGCCCAGGACGACAAGGGTGTCGTCGGCGGCGCGGGGCAGGAAGTGGTGCCACAGCCAGCTCTCCAGCCACTGGCAGTGCTCGAAGGAGTCCACGAGCAGGACGGTGCCGGGTACGTCCAGGAAGGGGCCCGCGGCGCGTTCGAACTCGGCGGGGTCCCGGCTGACGAACCGCCCGTCGAGCTCGACGAGCAGCCGTCCGGCGGCCCGCGCGTGGTCGGCCAGCCGCCGCAGCAGCGTGGACTTCCCTATGCCGCCCGGCCCGCACACGTAGAACGCGAACGGTGCCTGCGGATCCCCCGCCAAGGCCGCCTCGAAGCGCTCCAGTTGATCGTCGCGGCCTATGAAGGCCCGCACGCGGGCCCGGCTGAGTCTTTCTCCCACGGACACCATGGCCGTTCTCCTTGCCCTCTGTTCCACGCGGCGTTCCACCCTGCCGCGCGGGGGCGCCGCCTCGGAGCCCCCGCTTCCTGTACGAGTCACTTCGCGCGCCCGGGGTTCCCCTCGCCGGGCCGTCCGCCGGGGCCGGGGGCGGTGCCGGGGGTGAAGTCGAGCGAGAGGGAGACCGGGCCTCGGGTGTACAGGCCGGTCTCCCGGTAGTGGAAGCCGGGGCTGTAGCGGACCTCGTCGAGCAGCGGCAGGAGCATCGCGGCGACCGTCTCGATCTCGGCGCGGGCGAAGGCGGCGCCCACGCACTGGTGGAGTCCGGTGCCGAAGGCCAGGTGCTGGGCTGCGGCGGTGAAGGAGCGGGCGGTGCCCAGGTCCGGGCGGTGGAGGTCGAAGGAGTCCGGGTCGGTGAACGCCTCGGGGTCGCGGTTCGCCGCGCCGATCATGCAGAAGACGGTGGCGCCCGCCGGTACGCCGGTGCCGCCGAAGTCGGTGTCGTACCGGGCTCGCCGGGGCACGAGCTGGACCGGCGGGGTGTGGCGCAGGGTCTCGGCGATCGCGGCGGGCAGCAGCCCGGGGTCCGCGCGGACGGCGGCGAGCTGCCCGGGGTGGTCGATGAGGTGCTTGAAGAGCAGGGCGAGGGTTTTGTCGGCGGGCTCGGCGGCGGCGACGAGCACGTTGAGGATCAGGGCGGTGACATCCCCGTCGCTCATGGCCACGCCGTCGAACTCCGCCGCGCAGAGCCTCGATATCAGGTCCTCGCGGGGGTGGCGGCGGCGCTCCGCGATGACGGGCAGCAGGTACGCCTCCAGCCGCTCGGCGCAGTCCAGGCAGTGGCGGCGGCGCTCCGGGGTAAGGGTGACGCTGGTGATGAACTCGGCGACGCCGTGGTGCCAGGCCGCCAGTTGGCGCCAGTCCCGTTTGTCCAGTCCGAGGACGTCGAGGGTGACCTGCACGGCGAAGGGCCTGCCGAAGTCGTTGACCAGGTCGATGCGGCCCCGGTGGAGGAAGGGGGCGAGCAGGGCGGTGGCGTTGGAGCGGATGGCGCGCAGCTGGTCCTGGAGGGCCGGGCCGGTGAAACCCCGTACGACGATCTTGCGTTTGGCGGTGTGCTCGGCGCCGGTCATCTGGGCGAGGACCCGGCCGCGCATCACCGGTTCGGCGCGCAGCTGGAGGGTTTCGGTGGTGAACGCCTCGTGGTCGGTCAGGACGCGCTTGACGTCCGCGTGGCGGGAGAGGAAGTAGCTGTCGATCTCCGGCTCGTGGTGCACCGGGGCCTGCTCCCTGAGCGCCGCGAAGTGGCGGTAGGGGTCGGCCGCGAACTCCTCCGACAGGACGCTGAGGGTGGCTGCGGGTGCGGGTACGGGCACGGTGGGGCCTTTCGGGGGGCGCGGCGCGCATGGGGGTGGGCGCGCGGGTGACGCGGGGGCGCGGTGGGGTGCGGTGCGCCCCGGTCTGCGGTGCGCCCCCGGTCGGTGGTGCGCCCCGGTCCCGTGCCGCTCCACACCCTCGACCATTGGCCACAGGTTAACAACCGTTCGCGGGTGGGCGGTTGCGGTGCCGCAGCGGGACTCGCTGCTCACCCCTGCGGGATCCCGGCCCCCTCGGCGGCGCTGCCCAGCGCCTCCAGCCGCTGTTCCGTCAGCCGCAGATGGTGCGGGTCGAAGGCGGGCAGGGCGCGCAGCAGCCCGAGGAGTTCGGTCCCGGAGGTCATGGCCCGTACCGGGTCCTTCAACCGGGTCCAGCAGTACAGGGCACCCGCCGCCGCGTCATGGGCCTCGGGCGCGGTGGCGCCCTGGGCGGCGAGCCGGGCCCGTACGGCGGCGGTCCACAGCGCGGTGGCCAGGGCGAAGTCGCCCGCCATCCGGGCGAGGTCCGCGCGGATCTCCGTACAGCGCAGCGCCTCGGGGGAGCCGGGCCCGGCGGTGTCCAGGAGGTGCCGCTCCCAGGACCGGGCCAGCTCCGCGGCCTCGGTGTGCCGCCCGGCGGTGGCGAGCGCGTGCAGCCGGGGGCGGGGGTCGCCGTCCGGCAGGGCCCGGGGAGCGGCGGGCTGGGCGTCCAGCTCGCGGGCGGTCGGCAGGACGAGGGTCCCGGGTGCGAGCCCGGCCGAGCCCGCCGCGAGGGTGTGGAGCTGTACGTCGGAGGGGCGCGCGGGGGCGCGGCGCAGCTGGTCGATCCAGTGGCGCGTGTAGCCGCTGACCGCGCCGGGGGCCGTCACGGGCGCGGTGGGCGGGCCGGGCGGGGCGACTACCCCGTACATCTCGGCGCCGGGCGGGGCGGGCAGGGTGCCGTGCTCCCGCAGCAGCGGCCAGGCTTCCTTGTCCGCGGCCAGGTCCAGCAGCAGGGTGGTGGTCCCGGCGGGCCGTTCGCGCAGCTCGCCCGTCAGCCAGTCCCAGGCCAGGGCGGTGTAGCGGACGGTGCCCGGGGTGCTGCCGGGGAGGGCCAGGTGGAGCCGGTGGCCGCGGCGGTCGGCGGTGAGCCGGCCCGAGAGGTAGAGCAGCAGCGGACCGGGGGTGCGGGCGGCCGTACGCAGGCAGGCCAGGACGGTGTTGGGCTCGCGGGCGCCGTCCAGGTACACGGTGTCGCTGGGCAGCTCGCTGCCGAGCAGCAGCCCGGCGGGGACCATCGCCAGCGCGGCGAGATTGGCGCCGGGCGCGAGCCGCACGGTGCGGCGGTGCACGGCGGCGTCCCCCGCGATGAGCAGTACGTGACCGCGCCGGCGGTCCCGTCCGTTGATGTGCATGAGCAGACGGTACTCACCCGGCGCCGCCCCGGGGGCCTCATGGGGGTGTGCGGGCGGGGCGCGGCTCGCCGGCCTGGTCTACCCTCGGTCAGGTGATCGAGTACGTGAACCAACTCGGCGGCAGCGCACCGTCGACCGGGCCGGCGCCCGAGGGGAGGACCGCCGTCGTGTGGTCGCTGGACACCACGGCCACGACGGTGGGCGGCTACCGCCTCCAGGACGCGGCCGGGGTGCTGGACGCCGACGAGCGGGACCGGGCGGCGCGCATGGCCCGCCCGGACCTCCGCGACCGCTACGTGGCCTCCCACCTGGGGCTGCGGATCCTGCTCGGCGGCTACCTCGGGGCCGACCCGGGGGCGGTCCGCCTGACCCGCGAGGACTGCCCGTGCTGCGGCGCCCCGCACGGGCGGCCCGCGGTGGCGGGCGGCGGCGTGCACTTCTCGCTCTCGCACAGCGGGGACCTGGCCTACCTGGCGTTCGCGGCGGTGCCGGTGGGCGTGGACATCGAGGAGATCCCGGGCGAGCAGGCGGTCACGGACGTCCTGGGCTCCCTGCACCCGGCGGAAACGGCCGAACTCAGCGCCCTCCCTGTGTCTGCCCGCCCCGAAGCCCTCGGCCGCCTGTGGGCCCGCAAGGAGGCATGCCTCAAGGCCACCGGCACGGGGTTGGCCCTCGGCCTGACCGAACCCTACGTAGGCTCCCTCCCCACCCCCTCCCCCGTCCCCGGCTGGACCCTGACCGACCTCCCGGCCCCGGCGGGCTACGCGGCGGCACTGGCGGTGGAGGGCTGAGGGCGGGGGCTGGGGCTGGCGGCTGAGCGGGGCTCGAGACGCGGGCGGGGCGGGGGCGGCTGGCCGCTGAGCGGCTGGCGGCTGACGCTTGGCGGGCCCGCGTTGGCGCGCGGCACCTGGCAGCCGGCCCTTGGCGGCTGACGCATGGCGGCCGGCGGCCGGGGGCCGGGGTAGCCTGCGCTCCACCCGCCGGCCGAGCGCGCGCTCGGCCTGCTTGCCGGGCGCGCCCTCGGGCGGGGGCGGAACGGCGCGGCGGTACCCGTGGTGCGCATCCTGGCCCGGCCGTGCAAGCGCCCCGCAATCCGCACCCGACCACGGCGGACGGCCTTGACCGTCACTGCTGATGGCGGACTTGACGGCGTTCCGGTTCCCCTTTCCGGAGGCGAAGGCCCGCCCGTCCGGGCCTGCCCGCGCGGCGCCCCGGCGTAGGCGAACAGATCCGTACGGGCCGACCGGTTCATGCCGGGCGGGCGAGCGACACACCGCCCGACTCCGCCCCCCAACCGGCAGCGTCTCGTCGGTCGGTCGTCAGGGGCTCAGCAGGCCCCCTACCCACCAGTCGTGCGGCCGGCCGTCGTTGGCGATGCTGCGGTTGCGCAGTGTCCCTTCCACCGTGAAGCCCAGCTTCTCGGCGACGGCGCGCGAGCCGGTGTTCCCCACCATGGCCCACCACTCGACGCGGTGGACATCAAGCGCGGCCCAGCAGTACGAGCCGACCAGGCCACCGGTGTCCTTCCGGAACGCGCCCAGGGTGTAGTCCTTGTCCGAAGCCCACTGGGCGGGCAGCTTCTCGCCCACCAACTGCTCCGCGTCCGCCCGCCGATACGGCACCGGAACCGGCGTGTAGAACTGGATGTCCTCGTCCTGGCAGGCTTCGTACACCGCGTCCACATCGGCAGCCGTGAAGGCCCGCAGCAGCAGACGGTCGGTCTCAAGAGTCACAGGCTCCATCGCGGCAGTATGACCACCGCCGCCGAGCAACGACCAACGAATATCCCGCACACGGCCGGTCTAAGCTATGGCCATGCCCACCATGATCCACCAGCAGCCGCGCACCCTGCGGCTGGAGCCCGTCACCGTCGCCAACTTCGACGCGGTGTGCGCGATACAGGTCCGTCCGGATCAGGCCCACTTGGTCTCGCCCGTCGTCAAGTCCCTGGCCGAGGCATACGTCAACCCGGCGGTCGCCTGGCCCCGGGCCATCGTCGACGGCGACGAGGTGGTCGGCTTCGTGATGGCCTTCCTGGACATCGTCTGGGACCCGGCCGGCGACCCCGCCGACCGCCGCAGCGGCATCTGGCGCCTGAACATCGCCGCCGGCCACCAGGGCAAGGGCTACGGCACCTTCGCGATCCAGGCGGTCGCAGATGAACTCCGCCGCCAGGGCACCACCCACGCCTACGTCACCTGGCACACGGGGCAGGGCACGCCCGAACCCTTCTACCTCGCCCTCGGCTTCACCCCGACAGGCGAACTCAGCGAGGAGCAACGCGTAGCCGTCCTCGCCCTGGACACGCCCCAGGCCGGGCCTACCGCGAGGCGATGACCATGAACGGTGACTTCGAACTGTCCATGGACGAACTGCGCGTCGTGGCGCGCTATGTCGCGGAGACGGCGCAGCAGGTCCTCCCGGTCTTCGAGGACGCCCACCCCGACGACGCCCGACCGCGCGCGGCCGTCGATGCGGCCTGGGAGTTCGTCAACGGCGCGCCCAGGACCAGGCTTCAGCGCATCACGTCGATGGACGCTCACCGAGCGGCGAAGGATGCCGTCACCGAAGCGGCACGTCTCGCCGCGCAAGCGGCAGGCGACGCCGCATCCGCCGCCTACCTGCATCCGATCGCGAAGGCGCACCAGGTGGGCCACATCCTGCGCGCCTCCGCGAATGCGGCCCGCATCGCCGAAATCGCCGCAGGCGAGGACCCCGAGACCGCGAACCGGGCGATGGAAGAGGCCCGCGAACGAGCCACCCCGGCCCTGATCGACATCCTCCAGCGCTACCCCCTCGCCCCCACGGGCAAAAGCCGCCCCGCCCAGCTCATGACCACACTGGACCTCTCCCTCCGCGTATCCCCGCAGGCGGGACCTGACCACGCGGGTGGCTAGGCCCTGGCCGCGCCCCTCCGAGGCGCCCGTTGGGCAAGCCACCGCAGGGGCATCAACAGGGGGTGATGGCGGAGGCCGGTAGGCCCGGCGACGTCGCGCCGCGCCGCGTCACCCGTAGGGGGTACGGACGTACGGCAGTTGCCGCGGCCGGGGGCCGCCGCCCCGCAGGCGGGCCGTCACTCCGGTCGGCGCACGGCCCCATCGGCCGGACCGTCCACGTTCCACGTCGGCGGCAGATCCGTATCGCAGAAGACGCACGCGTAGTCCCCGTCGCGGACGACGTTGAGCTGACGGCACGCCGGGCAGCGGCGGAACACCAGCTCGTGGGTGAAGCCGGCGGGCCGGCCGAGCCCCGCCCGGTCGAGGGCTTCCGCCACCGCCGGCCAGGAGGCCGCGTCCGGGCAGTAGCCGGTGGACTGGTTGCTGATCTCGGCCACGACCCACCCGCCGGACTCCTCGCGGAAAGCGACCTCCCCCGCCCCCAGGACGGCCCCTCCCCCGGCACACACCACATGCTCACTACGGCGCGGCGCCAGCCGCAGCACACCGGCCGGGTCCACCACGTAGGTGAACGGCTCTGCCGCCGGCTCCACCCCTCGCGCCCAGGACGCGAAGTCCGCCGCCGAGCGGATGCTCCGCCCCTCCGCCCCCGGCCGCACCAACTCCCGCAACTCCTCCGGCCCTGCATACCGGTACAACCGCCGCCCCGTCCCCATGTCCGCCAACCTAATGCCCGCACGGGCCCGGCGGCCCCACCCCCGCGCCCTGACCGGTTCAACTGGCGTTCACGCACCGCTCGCCGGGTATCCCTAGCCTCCTCCTGTCCGTCACCCGACCGAGGGGAACCCGGTGTCCTTCACCTCTTCCGTCCGCGCCGCCGCCCTGCCCGCCGCCGCCGTCCTGGCCGTACTGGCCGTTCCCGCCGGCCCGGCGCACGCGGCGGCGGCAGCGGCGGCCGTGTCCGTCACCGCCAGTGTGGAGACCGCCCCGGTCTCGCACAGCGGGGACGCCGCCGACGACCCGGCCATCTGGGTCCACCCCACCGATCCGGCCAAGTCGGTGGTCGTCGCCACCGACAAGAAGGGCGCGCTGGAGGTCTACGACCTCTCCGGCACCCGGATCCAGCGGATCACCGGCGACTACGGCAACAACGTCGACCTGCGCGGCAACATCGTGATCTCCGCCGACGACGAGGCCGCGGGCGGCAACGGCGCCATGCACGTCTACCGGATCGACCCCGCCACCCGGCGGCTCCAGCGCCTGGCGGACGTACCGACCGAGGTCACCGCGCACGGCATATGCCTCTACACCTCGCCCGTCTCGGGCAAGCTGTACGCCTTCCCCAACTCCACCTCCGGCCGCGTCGAGCAGTGGGAGATCGCCGTGCAGGGCGACGCGGTGACGGCCACGTCCGTCCGCCTGTGGGACGCGGGCTCCGCGGTCGAGGGCTGCTACGCCGACGAGACCACCGGGAAGCTGTACCTCGGCGAGGAGGACGTCGGCGTGTGGGTGTACGGCGCCGAGCCGAACGCCGGGACCGGCCGCACCAAGCTGGACTCCACCGGCTCCGGCGGCCACATCACCGCCGACACGGAGGGCATCACGGCGGCGGGCAACCGCATCTACGTCTCCTCGCAGGGCAGCAACGACTTCACCGTCTACGACCGCACGAGCCGGGCCTACCTCGGCCGCTTCTCGGTGTCCAACGGCACGGCCGCCGACGACTGCGAGGACACCGACGGCATCGACGCCACCGCCGCCAACCTCGGCCCGGCCTTCCCGCAGGGCGTCTTCATCTGCCAGGACGGCTCGAACGGCGCCCCGGGCACCAGCGGCAACCAGAACTTCAAACTGGTCCCGCTCCAGCGCATCACATCCCACTTCGGCGGCTGACCCCTTCGGCACCCCGAGCCACGCCGGTCACCCCGCCGGTACGAACCCCGCCGCCGGTGTACGGCCGTCAGCCGTGCTGGGGGTTCAGGAGGGTGGCGGCCGAGGTGACGAAGGTAGCGGTGGCTTCGTTGGCCGCGTGGCGGAGGGCGTCCAGTTCGGGGCGGGTGGTGGCCCGGCGGAGTGCGTACGTGGCGTCCGCCGCCCGCTGGGCCGGGGCGGACAGTTCCGGGACCAGGACCTGGAGGCGGACGTGCGGGGCGGTGATCGCGGAGCGCGTGTCGTGGGATCGTGTCTGCGCCTCCAGCTGGCGCTCGGTGTCCGCCGCGATCAGCGCCAGCCGCTCCCGGTGGAACATGGCCGAGCGGTGCGCGTCCAGGGCGGCCGCGAAGTCGGTGACGGCGCCGAGCCGGTCCTGGCGGTGGCCGTCGGCACGGGCCTCGGCGCGGGCCGTGCGCGCGGCGCGGAGCTGGAGGGATCCGGCCGTCAGGGCCCCGGCGAGGGTGCCGAGCACCGCGATGATCGAAGCCCACATGGCGGTGGTCGTCCTCTCGGTCGGGCTGGGGCGGGCGTAGGGCGCGACCGCCGCCGCCCTCGGATCGAGTCGGAGCGGGTGTGCTGACGGTGATCACGCCACAGTACTGAACTTTGCCGCGCAGGAAGGGACTTCACGGCAGAGGGCGCCGCGCGCGAAGCACGTCCGCCCTCAGGAGATCCAGATCAGCAGCGCGTCCCCCTCGCGGGCCGCCGCGCGGAGGTAGTGGCCGAGGGAGAGCCAGTGGGACGCGACCCAGTCCGGGTCCTCGCCGCGCTCCCAGATCGCCTGCGGGTAGACGTTCGCCGCGGCCAGGTCGGCCGGGGTGACCCCCGAGGTCAGGGTGTCCGGGTTGTGCGCGGCCAGGGCGGAGGCGGCGGCTCGTACGCGGTCGGCGGCCAGGAGGCGGGGCGGGCCGTAGCCCCAGTCGTGCCCCGCGGGCCACGGCATGTCCTCCTCGCCGAAGACCACGTCCACGGGGAATCCGCGCCGGGTCAGCACGAAGTCCAGCGCGTTCCACGCCTTGTCGGTCTCGTGCACGCGCGCGGCGGCCGCCGCGTCCTCGCGCTCGTACAGGCCGCGCGCGTGCCCGGCCGCCCAGTCCGGGTCCCGCAGGGCGCGTTCCAGTTCGGCGGGGCCGAGGCGGAGATAGTTACCGATCATGCTCATGCCCCACACCGTAGGGGCGGCCACCGACAACGCCCCCGCCCCTCACCCCACGCCGCCTTCGCCCCGCCTCACCTCACCGCGGCGTCGGCGTTCGGGTCCGGGCGGGGCTGCAGCCAGCCGCGGATGGCAGCCTGGACGCCCGCCTGGAAGCGGGTGTCCGCGTCCAGCTCCTCCAGCATGCGGGTGATGCGACGCCGGGCCGTGTGCACGTGGACGCCGAGCCTGCGGGCTATCGTCTCGTCCTTCAAGCCCGAGGCGAGCAGCCCCAGCAGTTCCCGCTGGTCGGCGCTGAGCGGCCCGCCGGGGCTGCCGACGGGGGTGGCGCGGGCCCACAGGGACTCGAACAGCGGCAGGGCGGCCCGGTGGAGCAGGGAGTCCCCGAAGAGCAGGGCCGCGCCGTCCGCCCCGGCGCCGTCCGCCCCCGCGTCCTCGCAGGGCGTCGGCGGCATGAGGCAGGCGCGCCGGTCGACGAGGACCAGGCCCGTGGGCAGCTGCTGCCCGATCCGGGCCTGGAGCCCGAGCCGGGTCAGCTCGACCAGCTCCCGCGCCCGTCGCGGGAAGTCCGTACCGCGCCGGTCGATGACGATGCGTACGGTGACACCGCGGGCCAGCAGGCGGTGGATCCGGTCCCTCCCCCGGCCCTCCTCCGCCTCCCCTCCCGGAGCGTCCGAGCCGTCGGAGCCGTCCGATCCGCCCGTACCGCCCGTGCCACCCGGGCCCCCCGTCAGCGCCGTCCGGTCCAGGATCAGCACCTCCGTCTCGGCCGAGTCCAGCATCAGGTCCAGGCGGGCCCCGACCGCGTCCGCCCCGGTCAGGATCTCCAGCCCCGCCGCCCGCTCCGGCGGCACCGCGGGGGGCGCCGGCAGCCGGTGGGCGAGGCGGTCGGCGTAGGTGCGCAGGGAGTTCAGGTCCGCCGACTCCCGGTGCAGGAGGTCCTGTCGGCGCTGGATGAGTACGCGCAGCACGGACGCCGGATCGACGGCGCCGGCTAACCCCGCCCTGCTGTCGTGCCTGCTGTCGCTTCTGTCGCGGCTGTCGCCACTGCCGTCCTGCGTGCGGGCGGCGGCCGGGGTCCGGTCGTGCGGGTCGGTTTCGATCATGCGGGGGATTTTGACCGCCTTCACAGGGCCCCCACAACTGTGCATGGCCACTTCTGAGGGGGGCCGGAGTCTGGTCGCGGGCCTCCGACGGCGCTTGCATGGCGGCGACTCACAGCAACGCATCAGGCACTCATGGTTGAGGAGACCCCTTGCCCAAGTTCAGCGCAGGTTCGTCGGCTCCGACCCCGGCCGTACGACGGATATGGCGGAAAGACCTCCGGTCCGCCGGAGGAATCGCGGTTCTGCTGGCCGCCGCAATGACCTTGCAGGCGTCGCCGGCGTGGGCCGCGGACCCGGGCCCTTCGAACGTCGTCCCTGCCCAGGACACCGCGACCCCGGTTCTCGTCGAGGGCATACGCGAGCCCGTGGACGCCAAGGCCGCCCCGGCCGACGCGGCGCGCGGCCACCTCGCCGCGAACAAGAGCCGCTACAAGATCCCGCGCGCGGCCGCCGATCTGGTCCCGCTGTCCGCGACGGCCACCGGCGGCAAGGACGAGACGGTCCGCCTCCAGCAGAAGCACCGCGGTGTGGACGTCCTGGGCGGCCAGTACGTCGTCCGCATGCAGAAGCAGGACGGCAAGCGCGTGGTCACCGGCACCTCGGGCCACTACTTCACCGCGCTGAGCACCGATGTCACCCCGCAGGTCAGCGAGGAGGTCGCGGTCCGCCGCGCCGTGGCCGCCACGGCCCGCCGGCTCGGGTCGGCCCTCGACAAGGGGCAGGCGCCCCGCTCGGAGTCGGGCGACCCGGCGGCCACCGGCATGACCGGCGAGGCCCGGGGCCTGGTCGTCCTGCCCAAGGGGGACGGCGTACTCGCCTACCGCGTCACCGTACGCGGCACCGCGCCCGGCACCGGGGCGCCGGTGGTGGACGAGGTGTACGTGGACGCGCGCTCGGGCTACCCGGCGCTCCAGTACAGCGCGCTCAAGACGCTGACGGCCCCGCCGGCCGCCGCGCGCACGGCCGGACAGGCCGCCGAGGGCCCCACGGCGGACGGGCCGCCGGCCGCCCCCGCGAACCTGGTCCCGGAGACCGGCTCCGGCACCCGCCTCGGTGGCAAGGCGGCCTCGCTGGACATCGCCTACGACCCGGCCGCCGGGAACTACCTCCTCGCGGACGCGGGCCGGATGCGCGCCGGCTCCAAGAGCCTGCTGTCGACGTGGGACGCGCGCGGCAAGTCGGTGTCGGAGACCTCGGGCAAGTGGCCGTCCGGCATCGCGATGTTCTCCTCCCCGGACACCACCTTCGGCGGTCCGGCGACCGACTCGGGAGCCGTGGACGCCCACTGGAACGCGGGCCAGGTCTACGACTTCTACAAGAAGAACTTCGGGCGCGACAGCCTCGACGGCAACGGCGGAGCCGTCAACTCCCTGGTCGGCGTGACGTATTACGGCCTGCCCTACGCGAACGCGTTCTGGGACGGCACCAAGATGGTGTACGGCATCGGTGACGACGAGTACAAGCCGATGTCCGCCGACACCGACGTCGTCGGCCACGAGATGACCCACGGGGTCATCGAGCACACCGCGAACCTGGTCTACGCGGGCCAGTCCGGCGCCCTGAACGAGGCCCTGGCCGACTACTTCGGCAACGCGATCGACGTCACCGCGAACGGCACGCCGATGAGCGATCCGGCGGCCGGCCTGATCGGCGAGGACCTGTGCCGTACGAAGGCGGCCGCCGCGTGCGCGCTGCGCGACCTCAACGACGGCGCCACCACCTCGAAGAGCTTCCTGGGCGTGTCCTTCGCCACCGACAACGGCGGCGTGCACCTCAACTCGACGATCTTCTCCGGCGCGCTGTGGGACATGCGCGAGGACCTGGGCGGCGCCCTGGCCGACAAGATCGTCTACAAGGCCGTCACCGAGTACATGACGCCGATCGACGGCTTCACCGAGGCCCGCGGCGCGGTCCTCGCCGCTGCCAAGGCGCTGGGCGCGACCTCGGCCCAGCAGAACGCCGTCAAGCGCTCGTTCAACGCCCACGGCATCGTCCCGGGCTGGGAGCAGGCCCTCGGCGTCGACAGCGACACCCTCTTCGGCGCGCTGAACACCACCGACTCCGGTGTGGGCGCGGGCGGCGGCTGGTGGACGGTGTCGAAGTCCAACGACGACGGCTCCGAGCCCTACTCGGTCTACGCGGGCAAGCTGGACGGCAAGGGCTCCGCGAAGGTGATCAGCCCCAACGACGGCCGCTACCACACCGCCCCGGCGACGGACGGCAAGACCGTGGTGTGGACGGCGTACGGTCCGGCCTCGGTGGACGTGCTGTCCCGTCCGGTGGCGGGCGGCCCGGTGAAGACCCTGTACAGCTCCTCGACCGGCATCGCGGGCCTGCGCGTGGACAAGGGCACGGTGGTGTTCGAGGAGTACGACATCCTCGGCGGACGGCACGTCGGCTACCTGCGGCCCACCGACAAGGCGCCGGTCTTCACCGACGGCAAGAAGTGGAACACCCTCACCGCACTGCCCTCCATCAGCGACAACAAGATCGCCTACGCGAAGCTGTACTCCCAGGGCGGCGCCTACCGGCTGGGCGTGGAGATCGTCGACCTGGCCACGGGCAAGGCAGTCCTGACGGAGCAGCTGGACGAGCCGGTGAGCCTCGGCCAGACCGGCATCAACGGCAAGAACGTGTTCTGGCTGGCCGACACCGACGAGAGCGACGGCGGTCTGATGTCGGTGGTCAGCTCCGGTCTGGACGGACGCGGCGCGTTCCTCGTCAGCAGCGAGCACAAGCCGGGCGCCTTCATGGCCTCCGACCTGACGGTCTCGCAGGAGGCGCTGACGCTGGTGGCCCGGACGCCCGACATCCGCTACCGCAACGAGTCGCTGCCGAAGCTGTGGCAGCTGACCACCGACGGCTCCCGCCGCGAGCGGGTCTCCTGCAACCGCGGTGAGCAGAGCTACCCGGCGGCCGGTACGGGCCGTCAGGTCGCCTGGCTGGACGCCACCACCGGCTCCACCGACCTGGTGGTCCGCGAGCGCCCGGCGGGCACCTGCTGATCCCCGCCTGAGCGGGAGGGGGGCCGACGGCGCGCTGCCGTCGGCCCCCTTCGCCGTTACCTCAGGTGGCGGTCGAAGAAGCGGCTGCCGTCCTCGACCTCGAACCATGGCGTGCCGGTGTGGCCGCCGAGGTTCGCGTGGAGCGTCTTCTCCCGCGTGCCGAAGGCGTCGAACAGGTCGAGGGCCCGCTGCCGGGGGTTCCCCTCGTCGTCCCACTGGAGCAGGAACAGCAGCGGCACGGTGACCCGCCGCGCCTCCTCGCGCTGGGCGCGGGGCACATAGCCCCCGGCGAAGAATCCGGCGGCCGCGACGCGCGGTTCGGTCGCCGCGAGGTGGATGCCGACGGCGGTCCAGCCGGAGTACCCGACCGGGCCGCGGGTCTCCGGCAGTGCGAGCAGGGCGTCCAGGGTGGCCCGCCATTCCGGGACGGCCCGTTCGACGAGCGAGCCCACCAGCGACTCGAAGATCTCGTCGGCGGGCTCCCCCGCCCGCATCGCCCGGCGCAGATCCGCGCGGGCCCGCTCGTCGGCGGCCGTACGGGGCCGGTCACCGCAGCCCGCGCTGTCGATGCTCGCCACCGCGTAACCGCAGGCCGCGGAGTGCCGGGCGCGGGCCACCAGCCGGTCCGCGCTCCGGGGCAGGCCGTTGTTGTGGGCCATCAGGATCAGCGGGGCCGGGTCGGCGGACGCGGGCGTCCACAGGGTGCCCGGGATCTCGCCGAGGGTGAACTCGCGTACGAGGACGCCGTCGTCGAGGCGCTGCTCGGAGGTGAAGTGAAGGGGCATGGTCATGCCTTTCGGGAGAGCTGGAAAACGGCGCTCCCGGACGACGACCTATCGCCCGACCGTGACCCCGGAGGAGAGCACCCATGTCACTGTGTTCACGGGTACCACCTCCTCGTTCTCTCGCACGGCCACCGGCAACCTAGCAGGGGCCGCCCGCCCCGCCCAAGGGATTTTTTCATGCGCCGGGAGCCCCGGGGCCTCCGGGACTCCCGGCGCGCACCGGCTCAGGCCCCGCCGGTCATCTCCGCCAGCACGCTCCTGCGGTCCTCCCCCGCCCGCGCCCGCAGCGGGCGCGCCAGGCGCCGGCTGTCATAGTGCCAGCGGTGATCGAGATCCCGGGAGACGGTCTCGGCCGTACGGAGCTCCGCGCGCGTCCCGAGCAGTTCCGTGAGGTCCTGGGCCAGGTCCTGCCAGGACACATGCCCGCTGCACGCGTTGGCGACCCCGTGCACGGGCCGGTCCAGGCACTCCGCCACCGCGCGGGCCAGGGCGGCCGCGTGCACCCAGGCGACCCCGTACCAGGGGTGGCCGCCGGTGCCGGGGCGGGGCAGCTCGATCGGGCGGCCCTCGCGGGCGGCCTGGTAGAGCGTGCCGAGGGCGCCCCAGCGCAGCTGCTCGCGCAGCCGGTCGTGGCCGCCCCAGACGATCGGTGAGCGTACGGCGCTGGCGCCGCCGCGCCCCCCGGTCCCGGCGGCGCGCAGGACCCTCTCCTCGCAGTCCAGCTTGGCCTGCCCGTACGGGCTGACCAGCCCCTGCGGCGGCGCCTCCTCGGCGACCCGGCCCGTGGCGGGCTGCCCGTAGGCGTCGACGCTGCTGACGAAGACGAAGGGGCCGCCGCGCCAGGCGTCGACCATGGCCTCCGTCGCCGCGAGGTCCACCTCGTGCCGGGTGAAGGTGCAGGCGGCGTGCACCACCGCGTCCGCCTGTGCGACGGCGTCCCGCAGCCCGGCCAGGTCGGAGAGGTCGCCCTCGATGACCTCGACACCGTCGGCGGCGACCAGATGCGCGGATTCGGGCCGGGCCAGGGCCAGGACGGGACGCCCCTGGGCGGCGAGTTCCCGGACGACGAAGGCGCCGACACCGCCCGTGGCCCCGGTGACCAGGACCGTGCCCGGCCGCCGGCCCCGGGAGCGGGCCACGGGCCGGGGCGCCGTCTTCGCGGCGCTCTGCCGCGCCGCCCGCTCGTCGAGGAGCGCGGTGAGGGCGCGCGGGGTGCGGGCCTGGAGGACGTCGAGGCCGGTGAGCGGGAGCGTGAGTTCCGTACGCAGCCGTTCCGCGAGCTGGACGGCCTTGAGGGAGTGGCCGCCGAGGGCGAAGAAGTCCTCGTCCGGGGCGGGCCGGACGCCGAGCACGGCGGTGAAGCCCTCCGTGACCGCCCGGGCCCGGGGGCCCGTCGGGGCGGCCGGGGGCGGCGTCCCGGGCAGCCGGGCGGCGTCGGCCGGTCCCGTGGCCGTACGGGGCAGGGCGTCGAGCAGGGTGACCGCGGCGGGGAGGTCCCCGGGGGCGAGGGTACGGCGCAGCAGCCCGAGCAGTGCCAGCCCGGACGGGCCGTCGCTGCCGCGCAGCACGGCGTAGGCCACGGCCGGTCCCCCGGCGGGCCGCACCACGGTGGCGTCGGCCACCTCCGGGTGGGCGCGCAGGGCCTCGGCGGCGGGATGCCGGTCGCCCTCCGGGGCGGGGTCCTCGGCCGTCTCCACGGGCGCGGCCGTCTCCACGGGCTCCTCCGGGGCGGCGGCCGGCCCGGGCAGTGCGGCCGGGACGGCCTCCGGGTCCTCCGCCACGGCCTCCAGCAGGGCCGCGAAGTCCCGTACGGCCGCCTCCGCCGCCGGGCCGTCCAGCGCCTGGGCGTCGTACTGGACGAGCGCCCGGGGCCCGGCCGGGTCACCCAGGTCCAGGGCGTAGGAGAGGGCGAACTTGGCGCCGTCGGAGGGAAGATCGACGTACTCGGCGGAGGTGCCCGGCAGCCGGAGCACCGTCGGCTCGCCGAGGACGTCGGAGGTGACGCGGACCAGCCCGGTGCCGTCGGCGTCGCGTGCCCCCGCGCCGAGGCGTTCCAGGACCAGGTCGAAGGGGATGTGCCGGTGGCGCTGGGCGGTGAGCAGGGCCTCGCTCACGCGGGGCAGCAGTCCGGCGAAGGACGGCCGGTCGGAGAGGCCGACCCGTACGGGCAGGGTGTTCACGCACAGGCCGACCAGACCGCGCATGGCCGTTCCGCTGCGGTGGGTGCTCGCCACGCCGATGACAAGGTCCTCGTCGCCGGTCAGGCGGTGCAGTGCGGCGAAGGCGGCGGCGAGGGACACGGCGAAGAGCGTGGCGTTGTGCCGCGCGCCCAGCGCCCGCAGCGCGGCGGGCAGGGCGGGAGCCAGGGGCACGCTGTGGACGGCCGCCGTGCGCGCGGCCGTGTCCGGGGCGGGCGCGGTGGGCCGGGGCAGGCGCGGTGGGGCCGCGTCGGCCAGCAGGCCCGCCCAGGCGTCGAGTTCCGTGCGCAGGCCGGGCAGGGCTTCGTGCTCGCGGCGTGCGTGGTCGGCGTACTGCGGGGGCGCGGCGGGCAGTGCGGGGACCTCGGCGCCGGTGATCTGGCCGTACAGGGCGGCCAGTTCCCCGGCGACGGTCTCCAAGGAGGCGCCGTCCAAGGCGATGTGGTGGAACGTCAGCAGAAGGGTGTGGTCCTGCGGGCCGTGGCGCAGGACGAGCGCGCGGACGGCGTCCCCGGCCGCGAGGTCGAACGGCCGGGCCGTCTCGCGGCGCAGCAGTGCCGGGGCGTCCGCCGGGGCGGCGTCGCTGACGTGCACGGGGACGGTGTGCGGGGTGGGCAGGACCTCCTGGTGCGGTACGCCGTCGCGCTCGGTGTAACGGGTGCGGAGGATGGTGTGCCGGGCGACCAGTGAGGTCAGGGCGGTGGCGAGCGCGGCCACGTCGAAGGGGCCGCGCAGCCGGGTGGCGAAGGGCACATGGTACGAGTCCCCCGCGCCGCCGAGCCGTTCCATCAGCCACATGCGGTGCTGGGCGCGGGAGAGCGGGGCGTCGGTGACCTGCGCGGTGTCCCCGTCCTGAGCGGGTACCGCCGGTGCGGCCGGGGTGCGGCGGGCGGTGCCCGCGCGGGCCCGGCGCAGCAGTTCGCGCTGGAGCTGCTGGCGGTCGCGGGCCGCGGAGTCGGCGTCAGTGGGCATCGCTGTGCTCCGGGGTCTCGGGGCGGAGGTCGGTGTGGGCGGCGAGGAGGGCCCGTTCGACCAGGGCGGCCTGTTCGGCGACGGTCGGGGTGGCGAAGAAGTCCGCGAGGGAGAGCTCCACGCCCAGTTCCTCGCGCAGGTCCTCGGTGACGGCGAGGGCGAGCAGGGAGTGGCCGCCGAGCAGCAGGAACTCGTCCTCGGCGCGGGTGACTTCGGTGCCGAGGGCCTGGCTCCACACGTCGGCGACGGCCTGTTCCAGCGGGGTCAGGGGGGCGGCGGCCGGCCCGTCGGCGGGCCGGTTCCCCTCGGCGGTGGCCCGGCCGGTGAGGGCGCGCCGGTCGACCTTTCCGGCCGGGGTGAGGGGCAGCCGTTCCAGCAGGGTGACCGTGTCGGGGACGAGGTGGGCCGGCAGGAGGGCGGCCAGCCGCTCGCGCAGGGCCGTACCGGCCGGTACGGGGCCGGGTGCGGGCACGACGAAGGCGACGAGCCGGGCCTCGGGGGTGCCGGCGCCTTCCACGGTGACGGCGGCTTCGTCCACTCCGGGCTGCTCGCGCAGGGCGTGTTCGACCTCGGCGGGCTCGATGCGGAAGCCGCGGACCTTCACCTGGTCGTCGTTGCGGCCGTGGAACCGCAGGATGCCGTCGGGCCCGAGGGAGACGAGGTCGCCCGTGCGGTAGAGCCGCCGGCCGGTGGCGGGGTGCTGGACGAAGCGTTCGGCGGTGAGTGCGGGCAGGCCGGTGTAGCCGAGCGCGAGCCGGGTGCCGCCGATCCACAGTTCGCCGCGCTCGCCCTCGGCCACGGGGTGGCCCTCGGCGTCCAGGACATGGGCGGTGGCTCCGGCGATGGGACGGCCGATGGGGACCGGGCCCGCGCAGTCGGCGGCGGTGACGCGGTGGGCGGTGGCGAAGGTGGTGGTCTCGGTCGGCCCGTAGCCGTTGACCAGTTCCAGCCAGGGGAAGGCGGTCAGGACCTCGCGCGCCTGGGCGGCGGCCATCGCCTCGCCGCCCACGACCACCGAGCGGAGCTGGGCGAAGACGCGGGAGCGGCGGGTGGCGAGCTGGTGGAAGAGGGCGGTGGTGAAGAACGCGACGGTGACGCCGTAGCGCTCGACGTGCCGGGCGAGGTCTTCCAGGGAGGGCCGCTGCTCGGTGCAGACGACGACGGCGGCGCCGTTGGCGAGGGCGGACCAGACCTCGAAGGTGGAGGCGTCGAAGGTCATGGGCGAGTGGAACAGGACCCGGTCCCGGCCGCCGAGGGTGACGTAGTCCGGGGCGGTGACCAGCTCCGCGACGGCCCGGTGCGGGACCAGGACGCCCTTGGGGCGGCCGGTGGAGCCGGAGGTGAACATGATGAACGCGGGGCGGTCCGGGTCGCAGTCGTCGGCCTGCGGGCCGCTGGTCAGCGGCTGCTCGGGCAGGGCGAGCACGGGCCCGGCCGGGGTGGCGGCGTCCAGCAGCTTGGCGTCACCGACGGTGAGGGTGACCTCCGCGTCGGCGGTCATGGCCTCGGTACGGGGGCGGGGCTGGGCCGGATCGAGGGGCACGCAGACGGCCCCGGCCAGCCACAGGCCGAGCTGGGCCACGACGGTGCGCGAGGAGCGGGCCGTCAGGAGCGCCACGCGGTCCCCGGGGGCCACGCCGTGGGCGCGGAGGTGGGCCGCGAGGGCGTGGCCGGCCTGGAGGAGGCGGCCGTAGGTGAGGGTGGTGTCGCCGTCCACCACGGCCAGGGCCTCGGGGGTGCGGCCGGCGTGCCGGGCGAGCAGCGCGGGCAGGGTGGCCGCCGCCTCGGGGGCGGTGGCGGCGGGCTGCTGCGGGAGGGTGAGGGTGGTCATGTCAGGCTCCTTCCGGGCGCGGGGTCCGGCGCTGGTCGAGGAGGGCGGCGAAGGCACGCAGGTCGGTGCTGCGCAGCAGCTCGGGGGCGCGCAGGCGCACGCCGGTCTCGCGTTCGACGGTCTCCAGGAGGCGGGCGGCGATGATGGAGGTGCCGCCCGCGTCGCTGAACCGGTCGGTGAGGGCGGTCCCGGGCCGGCCGAGGAGATCGCGGACGGTGGTCAGTACGAGCCGTTCGGCGGCGGTGAGGGCACTGTCGTCCTCCGCGGCCGGGGCTGCCGCGGCGGCCGGTGCCTGGGCGGCGAGGGCGGGCCGGTCGACCTTGCCGTTGGCGTCGAGCGGGAACTCCTCGACGAGCCGTACGGCGGCGGGGACGGCCTGTTCGGGCAGCCAGGAGCGGACGGCGTCGAGCAGGTCGCCCGCTTCGGGCGTGGTGCCGTCGGCGGGGCGCACGTGGGCGACGAGGCGGCTGTGGCTGGCGCTGTCGCGCAGCACGGTGACGACGGCGGTGCGCACCCGAGGGTCCTGCTCGAAGGCGGCTTCGACCTCGGCCGGTTCGATGCGCACTCCGCTGATCTTCACCTGGTCGTCGAGGCGGCCGAGGAAGTCGAGGCTGCCGTCGGAGTGCATGCGGACGCGGTCGCCGGTGCGGTAGAGCCGGTCCCCGACGGGCAGGGCGGTTCCGGCCGGGGGCGCGGTGAAGCGGCGAGCGGTGAGTTCGGGGTCGAGGTAGCCGAGGGCCAGGCAGTGGCCGCCGATGCGCAGTTCGCCGTCCTGCCCACGGGGCACGGGGTGGCCCTCGGTGTCCGTGACGACGAGGGTCACGCCCGGCAGCGCCGTGCCGATGGGCGGCGGGGCCGGGTCGCCGGCGCGCGGGCCGGTGGCACGGAGGGTGTGGGCGGTGGCGAGGACGGTGGCTTCGGCGGGCCCGTAGGCGTTGTGGACGGTGGCGGTGACATCGGGGCCGGGGTGGCGGCGCATACGGTCGCCGCCGACGACGAGGTGACGCAGGCTCAGGCCCTGCGGCCAGGGCCGGTCCAGGAGCGGTTCGACGGTGGGGGTGGCGGCGACGGCGTGGGTGAGGCCGGCCTCGCGCCACCAGTCGGTGAGGACGTGGGAGTCCCAGCGGGTGTCGTCCGGGGCCGGGACCAGGGCGGCTCCGGAGGTCAGGCCGGCCCACAGTTCGAGCAGGTGCGGGTCGAAGGCCACGCCGATGAGGAGGGACTGGCGGTCGCCGGGGGCGAGTCCGGTCGCGGCCCGGTACCAGTCCAGGGCCACGGACAGCGAGGCTTCGGCGACGGCCACGGCCTTGGGGCGGCCGGTGGAGCCGGAGGTGAGGACGGCGTACAGGGCCCCCTCGGGCGCGCGGCGCGTACCGCGGGCGGAGTCGGTGAAGGCGGCCACGGCGGTGGCGGGGGCGTTGACCCCGTCGGTGGGCAGCGGAAGCGGGGTGTGCTGCCCGGTGCGGTACTCGGCGGGCAGGACGGCGGGGTCCCCGATGAGGCAGACCACATCGAGGTCTTCGGTGACGGCCTGGGTCCGGCGCTCGCCGGGCCGCGGCCCGAGCGGCAGGTAGACGGCGCCGGCCCGCGCGAGGGCGACGGCGGTCACCACGAGCGCGGCGGACCGGTCGAGGCAGACGCCGACCAGATCCCCGGCCCGGACCCGGTCCCCGAGGGCAGCGGCCAGCTCGGCGGCGGCCGTGTCGAGCTCCTGATAGCTCCAGACCCGGGCGCCGTCGGCCACGGCGGGAGCCTCCGGCGTCCGCCGGACCCACTCCTCGAACCGGGCGAGGACGCGGCTCGGTTCGGCGGCGGGCCCGTGGACGACGCTGAGCGCGGGGTCCGTGTCGAGAGAAGCGGCGGGCAGGACAGCGGTGGTCAGGGAGTGGGTGGTCATCACGACTCCGTGGTGTGGCTGGTGGTGGCGAGGGCTGCGGCCTGGTCGGCGAGTACCGGGTTGCGGAAGAGCACGCGGAGCGGCGGGCGGGTGCCCAGGCGGGGCTCCAGCCAGGCGGCCAGTTCCGCGGCCAGCAGGGAGTGGCCGCCGCTGTGGAAGAAGTGGGAGCGGGCGTCGAAGCGGCTGTGGCCGAGGACCTTGCTCCAGCCCTCGGTGAGCAGCGCCGTCATCGGGTCGGCCGGGACGGGCGCGGGGGCCGGGTCGTGGTCCGGGCCGTCGGCGGCGGGCTCCGCCGGGGCGGTGTCCTCGGGTGCCAGGCCGGCCGCCCGTCGGGAGAGCGCCGTACGGTCCGGCTTGCCCCCGGCCAGGGTCGGCATGCTCTCCAGCCGGGCCCACCGGGCGGGGACGAGGGGGCCGGGCAGCCGGCGGCTCAGCTCGGCGTGCAGCGTCTTCTCGTCGAACTCCGCGCCCTCGGGGCCGAGTTCGAGGAAGCCCACGAGCCGGGGGCCGCCCGCGTTCTCCCGGTCCAGGACGACGGCGCAGGACCGCCCGCCCAGCACCGCGGAGGCGGCGGCCTCGATCTCCTCCAGCTCGATGCGGTGGCCGCGCAGCTTGATCTGGTTGTCGCGACGGCCGAGGAAGTACAGCAGGCCGTCCAGACCGCGGTAGCCGAGGTCGCCGGTGAGGTAGACCCGCTCCCCGCCGAGGGCGTCGACGGTGACGAACCGTGCGGCCGTCACCTCCGCGTTGCCCGCGTAGCCCTCCGCGAGTCCGGGCCCGGCGATGGCCAGTTCACCGACCGCGCCCGGGGGCAGCGGGCGGTGGTGGGCGTCGAGGATGTGGATCCGCTCGCCCGGGAGCTCCGTACCGAGCGGGATCTCGGCGCCCTCGGTGAGGGCGTCGCGGGAGACCTCGTGGACGGTGGAGCTGATGGCCGCCTCGGTGACCCCGTACACGTTGAGCACGGTGGCGTCGGTGTCGGCCAGGACTCCGCGCAGGGCCTCCACGGGCAGCCGCTCGCCGCCGAGCACCAGGAGCCGCGGCGCCCAGGTCTCGTCGCGCAGGACGGGGCGCAGGTCCTCGCGGGTGGCGAGGAAGTAGCTGGTGGGCAGGTTGGCGACGGTGACCCGGGCGTCGGCCAGCAGTCCGGCGAGCTCGGCGCCGGTGGGGACCTCGTACTCGGGCAGCACCAGGCAGGCCCCGGCGTGCAGGGTGGGCAGCACCTCTTCCAGCGAGACGTCGAAGGAGGGCTGGGCGAACATCAGGACCCGGTCGGAGGTGGTGAGGCCGAAGCGCTCGGCGGTGGCCGTCATGTGGTGCACCAGTGCGGCGGGGCCCACGGCGACCGGCTTCGGTGTGCCGGTGGAGCCGGAGGTGTGGATGACGTACGCGGTCCCGGGGAGGACGGTGCCGGTGCGGGCGGCGGGCAGTTCCCCGGCGTCGATCCGGGCGGTCGGCAGCGTGCCGGGCAGGGCCGGGGTGCTGTCGCCGGTGAGGACCAGCGCGGGGGCCAGCCGCTCCAGCAACAGGCCGAGCCGGGCCGGCGGGTCGGCCGGGGACAGCGGGCAGTGCACGGCGCCGGTGCGCAGGCAGGCGAGGAGGGCGACGACGGAGTCGAGCCCACGGGGCAGGACCGCGGCCACTGGCATCCCGGGGGCCACTCCGGCGGCGCGCAGCCGCCGGGCCAGGGAGTCGACGCGCTCGTCGAGTTCGCCGTAGGTGAGGCGGCGGGCTCCGCACAGCACGGCCGGCAGGGAGCGGTGGTGGGCGGCGACGGGGTCCAGCGGGTCCCGGTCGGCGGGTACGGGCAGCGGCTCGGCGGCCGGTTCCACGGCGGCGGGCGCGAGGTCGGCCAGCGGGGTCTCCGGGCTGTCGAGGTAGGCGCGCAGCAGGTCGAGGAAGCGGCCGGAGAGCAGCCGGGCGATGTCCTCGCCGAAGAGGTCGGCGTCGTAGTCCCAGACGAGGGTCATGCCGGGCGCGCCGACGCGGGGGGTGACACCGCGCCGGTCGTCGGGGAGCAGGACCACGTCGAGGTCGAAGCGGGTGGTGCCGGTGTTGAAGCCCTCGAAGAGGGTGATGTCGAGGCCGGGCACGTCGATCTCGGGCAGGGGCGCGTCGTGGGCGCTGAACATGACGGAGAACAGCGGGTTGTCGGCGCCGGAGGTGTGCATGCCGAGCGCCCGGGTCAGCTCCTGGACGGGCACGTCCTGGTGGGGCAGGGCCCGGATCAGGGTGTCGGTGACCTCGTCCATGGTGTCCTGGGCGGGCAGTGCGGCGTCCAGGGCGAGGGGCAGCGCGATGGTGTTGACGAACATGCCCACCGCGTCCTCGTAGCCGAGGGGGCGGTTGCCGACGGCGGTGCCGATGACCATGCGGGAGCGGCCGCTGTGCCGGCGCAGCAGCTCGGCGAAGAGCCCGAGGAGCGTGCTGAACGGGGTGAGGCCGCGGTCGCGGGCGTGGCCGCGCAGGCGTTCGGCGAGGTCGGCGCCGATGGTCTGGCGCAGCTGTCCGCCGTGGTGCCGGCGGCGGGCGCCGGGGCGGGCCAGGCCCGGCAGCGGCAGGTCGTGCTGGAGGTCGCGCAGTGCGGTGCGCCAGAAGTCGAGGGAGGCGGGGGTGTACGCGGCTTCGGCGCGGGCCGTGATGTGGTCGGCGTAGGAGGAGGCGGAGGGCAGTTCCAGGGGCTCGCCGAGGACGTGGGCGCGGTAGACGCGGAAGACGTCGTCCAGCAGGATCGCGAAGGAGTGCCCGTCGTGGATGAGGTGGTGCTCGACGTGGATCAGCCGGTGGTGGCGGTCCGCGAGCCTGACGAGCGTCCAGCGGATGAGCGGCGCCTCGAAGGTGTCGAGCGGGGTCTCCGCCTCGGTGCGCAGCAGCCGGGCGAAGGCCGCCTCCGGGTCCTCCTCCGCGCCGAGGTCGACGGTGTGCAGCCGGGGCGCGCAGTGCGGTGCGACCCGCTGGGCCGGTACGGAGCCGGTGGCGGCGACGAGTTCGAGCCGCAGGCCGGGGTGGCGGGCCAGGGTGGCCGCGAGTCCGCGGCGCAGGGCTTCGGTGTCGAGGGTGCCCCACAGGTCGAGCGAGGCGGTGAAGTTGTACGCGCGGCTGCCGGGCTGCATCTGCTCGTGCAGCCAGACGATCTCCTGCGAGGAGGAGAGGGGAAGCATGGGCGATCCCTGAGGTTGTCGGGTCGGTGTGCGGTGCCGGTCACGGTCGTGTCCGGGCGCTCGTGCGGTCGGCTCCGCGGGTCGCGCGGTGCCGGGTACTGCGTGGGGGATGCCGTGGGGGGGGAGGTTCGGGGTGCGCGGCGGACGGCGTGGGTGGGCCGTGGGGGCCGGGCGGTACGGCGTACGGGGTGGGGGCGCGGGTATCGCGGAGGGCGCCGGGGGGCGGCGTGCGCCGGGGGCTCGTCGCGTGCCGGGGTCACCGCTGGGTGGGCGGTTCCGGCGGGCGGGTCACCGTACGGTGTGCTCCGCGGGGCGCAGGGCGTGGGTGAGGGCGTCGAAGGCGCGGTGGGCGGTCTCGTCGTCGAGCACGGCCCGGTCCCAGACCATCCGCAGGCGGATCTCGGCGCCTTGGGTGACGGAGACGGCGAAGGGGCCGCGGACGGGCCTGCCGTCGATGTGGACCTCGCGCCCTTCGGCGCCGGCCAGCCGCAGGGGCGGGCGGCGGCTGTCGTCGTCCACGGTGAGCAGTCCGTCGAGACCGCCGGTCCAGCCTGAGCCGGCGGCCCGTACGGCTTTCACGACGGCGTCGAAGGGTACGTCGGCCCGGTCGAGGTCGTCCCACCAGGCGTCGGCGGTGTCCTCGGGGCCGGGTCCGAAGCCGCTGCCGGGGGCGTCGGAGGTGAGGTCAGGGTCCGTGTCGGCCGGGAAGACGAGGGTGTTGAGGAAGCAGCCGATGACCGGCTCCGCGCCCGCGGGGCGGCCGCCCCAGGGGTAGCCGAGCGGGACCGTGCGGGCGGGCCCGTACAGCTCGCGGGCGGCGGAGCGGCAGGCGTCGAGCAGCCCGGGGAAGGAGACTCCGCCGTCGTGCGCGGGCAGGACGGCTTGCGCGGCACCGCTGGGCCGCGCGCCCTCGGGTACGGCTGCGGGGCGCGGCTGCGGGGCGTGGGTGTGCAGGGCGTGCAGGCGGCGCGCCCAGTAGGCGGCGGCCTCGGGGGTCTCCGCCCGTTCCTCGGCGGCGAGTTGGCGCAGGACGGCGTCCTCGTAGGCGGCGGCTTCGGTGGCGGACTCCTGCGGTGCGGGGGCGGCTCCGGGGGCCTGGGCCTCGTACTCCCCGTAGGCGGCGCCGAGTTCGTCGACGATGCGGGCGAGCGAGCGGCCGTCGCAGACGGCGTGGTCGAGGGCGACGGCGAGCAGGTCCTCGGCGCGCTGGGCGTCGTGGACGAGGAAGAGCCGCAGGGGCGGGCCCTGCGGGTCCCAGGCGGCCAGGGCGCGGCGCAGGGTGTCGGCGGGCCGCTCCCCCGGTAAGGGCTCCGGGTGGGTCAGGGGGATGTCCGGGGCGCCGACCCGCAGGACGGGGGTGCCGCGCAGGACGGTGGGCCGGGAGCGCAGGGCGGTGTGCCGGGCGGCGAGCGCACGGGCGGCCGCGCGCAGGCGGTCGGGGTCGACGGCGCCGTGGGGGAAGGCGAAGAACATGGGCACGACGTCGGGGCGCCCGGCCGGGTCCAGCGCGCGCACCAGCAGGAAGCGGCGCTGTGCTCCCGTGACGGGCAGCAGGGTGTCGGGCCCGTCGCCGGCGAGGCGCCGGTAGCGGGCCAGGTACTGGCTCGTGATGCTGGGCACGTGGTCCCCTTCGTGGTGGCCGCGGGCGCGTGCTCGCGTGCTCGCGCGGACGGTGTGGGTGGCGGGCGGGGGCGGGGTGCGCCCCGGTGCGCCGTACGGTGGTGGTCAGCCGGTGGAGGCGGGGGCGGGGCGTTCCCCGGCGTCCGTGTCGGCGTCCTTGCTCGCGGGGGTGTCGGTGGCGGTGGCGGTGCCCGTGTCGGTGGTGGTGTCGGTCTCGTCCGCCGGGGCGGGCAGGTCGCGCATCCGGCGCAGCGGGGAGAACAGCAGCGGCAGGGGGACGGCGAGGATGCCGACCGCGCACCAGACGAGCGCGGTGCGCGAGCCGTAGGACTGGGCGAGGGCTCCGCCGAGCAGCGCGCCGAGGGGCAGGGTGCCCCACATGAGGAAGCGCAGGGTGGCGTTCATCCGGCCGAGCAGGCGGGGCGGGCACATGCTCTGGCGGAAGCTGACCTGCGCGATGTTGTAGACGACGGCTCCGAAGGAGACGACGGCCGATCCGGCGGCGAAGAGGACCGCGCCGGTGGCACCGGCCCCGGACAGCGGCCACAGCAGCGCGAACGGGCCGGTGGCGAGGACGGACAGCAGGATCACGCGGGCCTGACCCAGGCGGGCGGCGAGGCGCCCGGCGCACAGGGCGCCGAGGAGTCCGCCGACGGCGGACGCGGAGAGGACGAGGCCGAGTCCGCCGGCCTCCAGCCCGACGACGCGGACGAGGTGCACGGTCTGTGTGGCCATCAGGACGGCCGTGCAGAAGTTGGCGAGTCCGGTGGTGAGGGCGATGACGCGCAGCAGCGGGTGGCCGAGGATGAAGCGGACGCCCTCGCCGATCTCCTTGCCCAGGGAGCCGCCGGGGGCGGGGGCCGGGGGCGCCGTCTCGGGCTGTGCGACGCGCTGGAGGAAGAGGGCGGAGAGCAGGTATCCGACGGCGTCGACGATGACGGCGAACTGCGCTCCGACGAGCTGCACCAGTCCGCCGCCGATGCCCGGGCCGGTGACCTGCGCGGTCGAACGGACCGTCTCCAGCGCGCCGTTGCCGGCCACGAGCTGTTCGCGGGGCAGGATCTGCGGCAGGTAGCTCTGGTGGGCGACGTCGAAGAACACGGTCGCCACGCCGGTGACGAGCGCGACGGCGTAGAGCTGCGCCATGGTCAGCGCCCCGGCGAGCGCGGCGAGGGGGATGCTCGCCATCGCCACGGCGCGCACCAGGTCCGCGCGGATCATCAGGGGCCGTTTGCGCATGCGGTCGGTGAGTGCGCCGGCGGGCAGCCCGACGAGCAGGAAGGCGGCGGTCTCCGCGGCGGTCAGCAGGCCCACCTGGAAGGCGGGCGCGTCGAGTTCGAGCACGGCCACGAGCGGCAGGGCCACCAGGGTCACCTGGGCACCGAGCTGTCCGGTGGCGGCTCCCGCGAGTAACAGTCGGAAGTCGCGCAGGCGCAGAGGGCCACCGGAGGCAGCTCGATTTGTGTCGGACATGTGAACGACCTTCACCGATCGGCCGATCAAGAGTCAAAGCAAACCTGTCATTTTCGGACGCGTTTTGCGGCAGGGCGGTCACGGGTCGGGAAATCTTTCGTACTACCCCGGGTATCACCGTGTGAATTCCCGCTGTTGGGGCGGGCGGGGCGCGAGGGTGGGGCCAAGGGGGGACCGGGGTCGGGACGGGAGCCGAGCGGCAGCCCTTACCGTGAGTAATCGCTTGCACCCTGGCCGAAAAGACGTATCCGCCGCCACCCCTCTCCGGAGGCCCTCATTCCGTCCGCTATGCGAACGGGAGGACGCAAAAAGAGGACGCCGCCTACGCTGGAAGGGCACTCGCAGACGGATCAGCGGAGGCTCCCCCCAGGAGCCCGCTCGGACGGGGTGAGGCCATGACGAGCACACGGAGCACAGCTCACGCCCGGCGGGCGGCAGGGGCGAGGCGAACCCCTCGCCCGCCCTCCCGCTTCCGTGCCGCCGCGACCGCGACCACGCTCGCCGTGGCCTCCGCCTGCCTGGTCTCCGGATACGCGGAACCGGCGCGGGCCGCCGCCCCCGCCTGCGAGACCGCGCCGTCGGACAGCTTCTGGCGGGCGCCCGTCGACACGCTGCCCGTACATCCGGACTCCGCCCGCTACGTCTCCTCGATCGGCTCCGACGCCCCGCTGCACCCGGACTTCGGCTCGGGGCTGGTGGACGGCCGGCCGATCGGCATCCCCGTCACCGTCTCGGACACGGCGGTGCCGGAGTCGCGGGTCACCTTCGACGTCCCCGAGGAGAGCGACCCCTCCGGATACCGCATCCCGTCCGGCGCCAGGATCGAGAACGGCCCGGCGAGCGACGGCGACCGGCACGTCGTCGTCTGGGACCGCGGCCCCTGCAAGTCCTACGAGCTGTACGACGCCGAGCCGCGCGGCGGGAACACCTGGCACGCGGGCAGCGGCGCCGTCTTCGACCTGCGGAGCAACGAGCTGCGCCCTGACGGGTGGACCTCGGCCGACGCCGCCGGGCTCGCCATCCTGCCCGGCCTGGTGCGGCACGACGAGGCGGCGTCCGGGCGCATCGACCACGCGATCCGCGTCACGGTGCCGCGCTCGGACCAGAGCTACGTATGGCCCGCACGGCACCAGGCCGGCGCGGCGGCGGACCCCTCGCTGCCGCCGATGGGCCTGCGGCTGCGGCTCAAGAGCTCCGTCAACACCTCGAAGCTGGAGCCGCAGGCCAAGGCGGTGGCCGACGCCCTCAAGACGTACGGCGCCATCGTCGCGGACAACGGGTCCGCGTGGTTCATCTCGGGCGAGGAGAACGCGGCCTGGGACAACGACCAGCTCGCCGCACTCAAGGGCTTCAAGGGATCCGACTTCGAGGCGGTCGACACCTCCGGCCTCGGCCGGTCCCCGGACTCGGGGGCGGTCGCGCCGCGTTGAGGGTTGCGCTGGAGTGCACTCCAACTCGTAGGGTCCGCCGGTATGACCATGCGATACAGATTCCTCGGCGGAACCGGCCTGGAAGTGAGTGTGCAGTGCCTCGGCACGATGATGTTCGGGGCCGTGGGGAACCCCGACCACGAGGACTGCGTACGGATCATCCACGCGGCCCTCGACGCCGGGATCAACTTCGTCGACACGGCGGACATGTACTCGGCGGGCGAGTCCGAGACCATCGTCGGCAAGGCGCTGCGCGGGAAGCGGCGCGAGGACGTGGTCCTCGCCACCAAGGGCCACTTCCCGATGGGCGAGGGCCGCAACCGCGGCGGCAACTCCCGCCGCTGGCTGACCCGCGCCGTGGAGGACAGCCTGACCCGGCTGGACACGGACGTGATCGACCTCTACCAGGTGCACCGCCCGGACCCGCACACGGACATCGAGGAAACCCTGGGTGTCCTGGGCGACCTGGTACGGGCCGGCAAGATCCGGGCCTTCGGCTGCTCCACCTTCCCCGCCGAGGAGATCGCCGAGGCGCACCACGTGTCCGAACGGCGCGGCCTGGCCCGCTTCCGGACCGAGCAGCCGCCGTACTCGATCCTGGCGCGCGGGGTGGAGAAGGACGTACTGCCGGTGGCCGCGCGGTACGGCATGGGGGTCCTGACCTGGAGCCCGCTCGCCTCGGGCTTCCTGAGCGGGCGGTACCGGGCGGGCCAGGAGGCCGACCTGAGCCGGGGCCGTGCGGCCCTCACACCGGCCCGCTTCGATCCGGCGATCCCGGGCAACGCGGCGAAGCTGGCGGCTGCCGGGCAACTGATCGAGGTGGCGGAGGAGTTCGGCTGCACCCTGCCGGAACTGGCGGTGGCCTTCCCGCTGGTGCACCCGGCGGTGACGTCGGTGATCATCGGCCCCCGCACGATGGACCAGCTGGACTCCCTGGTGAAGGGCGTCTCGGTGATCCCGGACGACACAACGCTGGACCGCATCGACGACATCGTCCCGCCGGGCACCAACCTCTACCACCCGGACGGCGCCTGGCGCCCGACTGCCCTGACGGACCCTGCCCGGCGCCGCCGTCCGCTGTCGGACCGCTGAGGGGGGGACGGCGTAGGCGCCGCCGGCAGAACAGCGGCTGGCGACCACCCGAAGGCGGGACACAACGGTCCTCCCCGACCCGGTGGTTGCAGACACAGGGTGGCGCGATCCGCGGAGGGCTCCGGCGGGTCGGCGGCGCGGCGGGTGCAGCCGCACCGCCCGCCGCCGATGGCACCAACGCCCAGGGCCAGTAGAGCGGGTCGCCGTGCCGGATCCGGTGCGCGGTCGGCCGCAGCCGTACGGCCGGAAGGAGGCGGCCGCCGCGCGCGGGGCACCGTACACCTGCCACCGCCGGCCGCAGAGCCAGAGGTGGCGGCCCAGCGCCAAGCATTGGCATGATCACCTCCGTGACCACGGAGACGAGAGGGCGGCAGTCATGACCGGCAACGCATCGCTGCGCGAGTACATCGACCGCTACGCGGCCGGCGAGATCCCCCGCGCCGAGGCCCTGGCGGCCATCGCCGGCTGGGACTTCGAAGAAGAGTGGTTCGACCCGGCCCACACCGCGCCGACCCACCAGGACAACACCCTCGCGGTCGTCGACCAGGCCCGCGGCCTCGGCAAGCTCACTCCCCAGGACATGGAGGAGATCCGGGAACGCCTCGCCCGGCGCGGCGGCGCCTGAGCCACCACCACCGCCGCCGCCACAACCACCACCGCCGAGAGGAGAACCCGCACGTGTCCGTGCCCGTGGCCGGGGAGTACGAACCGCTCTACCGCGAGCTCCAGCAACGCATGGGCCCCGGCGGGGACCTGTCCGTGGCCGGGGAGTTCGACACCAAGAACCGCCACCAGGCCAACGGCCTGTGGACCCCGCAGCGTGCCCTCCTGCACGACGCCCTCATCGACCGTTTCAAGAGCCAGTGCCAGGGCAAGCCGCGCGACGGCCACGCCGTCCTCTTCACCGGCGGAGCCCCCGGCTCGGGCAAGGGCAGGGCCCAGCGCGGCCTGTCGCAGTGGCAGGCGCAGGACTCCGCGCTCGGCGAGCAGCTGCGCGCCGTGCACGGGGTCGATCTCGACGACTACGTCGTCCTGGACCCGGACGAGTTCAAGATCGCCCTCTTCGAACAGGGCGGCGCCCCGCAGCTGCCGCCGGCCCTGGAACGCCTCTCCGACGGCCGCCCCCTCTCCCCCTCCGAGAAGGCGTCCCTGGTCCACCGGGAGTCGGGCCACATCCAGGACGTCGTCGAACGCTGGGCCCGCGCCGAGGGCTACAACCTCCTGTACGACCAGTCGCTACGCGCCCTCGGCTGGACCTCGAACCTCCTGGGCGACCTCCGCCAGGAGGGCTACGACAAACGCGTCCTGCTGTCGGTCGAGGTCCCCGAGGACCAGTGCCTCGCACAGAACGCGGAGCGCTGGCTGGCCGGCCGCAAGGAGTTCGACGCGGGCCGCGACTGGTACGGCGGCCGTATGGCCCCCGAGGGCTTCATCCACTCCCTGTACGCGGACAGCACCACGGGCCGCGGCTACTCGGTAGGCCGCGAGAACGCCGAAAAACTGGCCACCCAGGGCCTGGCCACCGCCCTGATCACCACAGACCGGGGCACCTTCCCCCCTCCCCCGGCCCCCACGCCCACCGCCTACCAACAGGCGGACGCCACGATCCGCATCACGCGCGGCGCCGAATTCCTCCCCGGCGTAAACCTCAACCGCTCCACCCTCCCCCGCCCCACGACCCCTTCCTCCACCCCACCACCCCCGTCCCCCACCCCCACCCGCACCCCCGGCGTCGGCCTCTGACTCTGACCCGGACCGCCTAAAGACCGGCCCGTTCGAGCAACCACTCGGCCTGCGGTCGCGTGAGGGTCGGCGGCTCGGGCGGGCGCGGCGGACAGGCGTGCTCGTCCCGGCGGAACGAGAGGAACCACGCCTCTACCGGGCTCGTGGCTTCCAGCCCGGCCGCGAGCCGGTCGCGCAGCTCCGGCAGGGTGTCGGACCGGCCCGCCACCTCGTTGCGTACGAACAGGTCCGAATCCTCCGCCAGCAGGTCCCGCAGATCGGCGGGCAGGTCCGGGTGAGCGGCGACGGCCTGACGTACGTCTGCGTCCGGGTCGGTGGCGAGAGCGTACGTCGGGGCACTGTGACGGACGGCGCCGGCCCGGGTCTCGGGATCGGCCAGCAGTCCGGAAAGGAGGTCGGCCGGCGGGACAAAGGTGCGGGCGCTGAGGCGGCGGATGCCCGCGTCGGCATCCGTCAGGAGCATCCGGCGTACCTCGTCCGGCAGTTCACGCCAGCGCGGAACGACGGCCTCGCGCACGCGGGTCTCCGGGTCGGCCGCCAATCGGGCCAGGAGATCTGCGGGCAGGTTGGCGTTCAGCGCGAGAAACCACCGCACCGACTCGTCCGGATCCGCCGCCAGACGGGCCAGCAGGCCCGCCGGCTCGTCCTTGACGCCTGCGGCGATCGCGCACCGGATCACCGGCTCGGGATGCTCCGCGAGCCGGGCCCTGGTCCGCCAGTGAACGGACCCGTTCGCGGCGAGAGACCGGGTGGCGCCCAACCGCATGATCTCCTCGATCTGGTCCTCGGTCAGGTCCCGGCGCATCAACGCGACCTGCCGACGGGCCACCGGGTGCCGGATCAGACGCCGCACCAGGTCGGCGGGGAGGTCCTTCTGGACTGCCAGGGCTTTGAGTTCGTCATCAAGGTCCATGGAACGCAGGCCAGGGGCGCCCCGTAAACGATCCCTGGACGCCTCAGGCACAGTCCGTGGCGGCGCGGCCCCTCAGCGGGTCGGTGAGCACGGCGGTGAGGCCGGACGCGCGGGCGGTGACGAAGACGGTCACCCCGTCCGGGTCGGGTGGGGCCGCGAGATCGTGCGGGATCTTGTACGGGGCCAGGTCCCGGCCCCGCGTTGCCGCCGCGAGCCGGGTGATCGGGTGGCCGACCAGGGTTCGCCGGGCGAGGTGCTGGAGCTCAGCGCCGTCTCGGCAGGGCAGGGCGGCCGTGATCCGGTGGGCGGTCGCGATGGGGGGTCGGGTGCGGTTCGTCTCCCGTGCGGAGCGGGCCGGCCGCGTGCGCGAGGCCGCCGGAGACGAGCTCCGCGAGCAGGCCGGCGGGGACCACGGCCGGGTCCGGCTCGTAGAGGTAGTGGCCCAGCGGTCGTGGCGTGGGCGCCGGCAGTCCGGGTCCGGTGAGCGAGTTGCCGCCGGGCAGCAGCGTTGCCCTGCGCAGCGGCTCCGCCGGCGGAGGGCGCGGGGCGCCGCCCGCGCCGAAGAACCAGAGCACCGCCTCCTGAGCCTCCCCCTCGTACGAGATCCACTCGGCTTCCGCGGCCCGCGCGGCGAGCTCGGGCACGGTCTCGTACGGGAACTCCGGCGCGAGCCGGACCCAGCCCTGGCCGGTGGTGCGGGCCCGATCCAGAGCCCGGGCCAGCGGCGGGTGGCAGGGCCCGGGGCCGCACGGTCCGGCCCTCAAGCCGTGAGCAGCGCCCGGAACGTGTCAAGATCCGCCCGCGCTTCGAACCAGGCGCGGCGGTCCGGCCGTACCCCCGCTCAGTCCGAGAGGTCGTACTCGTCGACGTCCAGGACGGCTCCCGTCGCGGCCAGGAAGTCCACGGTCTCGCGGTCCAGGCTCCAGCCGAAGAGGCCCGGGGCAGGGTCAGGGCTCCTGAAGTAGCGGACGATCTGCAGGACCGCGGCCGGCCCTCCCCCGTCCTCCTCGTCCAGGCGGCGCGCGAGGTCGGCCACACGGGGCATGTGGGGGCGGAGGCGGGCCATGACATGGGCGATCTGTTCGTCCACGCGGAGATCCGGGGCCCGGCAGGCGATCTTCCAGGCGTGGCAGACCGGTACGGCCGGCTCCGCGCGGCGGGTGCCGCGGGCGGTGGTCTCGTCGGGCTCCAGGCCCAGGACCGCCGTCATCTGCTGGGCGGTGGTGCGCTCGCTGCGCAGCGCGAAGTAGACGTACTGGTCGATGATCATGTCAGCGCAGGCTACCCGCGGCCGTGCCGCTGCTCCCCCGGGCCGGGCGACCTGCTCGCAGCGGGCTTGCGCGGGCCGTATAGGGTCGTAACGGACGTTCGCGGCTTACCCACGGCCCGTCGTCGCCCGTCTCGGCAATGATCTGCCCGGCGCACCCCGTCCTGTCCTGCCCCGGCCCGCCACGGCCGCCCGTACCTGAAACGCGATACATGAGCCTCGACACGGCGCTGCGCCCCGAGTCACCGACCGTCCCCTCCCCGGTACCCGTCGCCCCCGCCCCGCCCGCGCGCCCCACGCCCGGCGCCGCGCTGCACAGCATCGCCGCCGCGACCTCCGTGCTGCTGGCGCTCGTCGCGATCGGGGCCATGATCCACGAGCCCGTGCTGATACCGCCGCTGGCCGCAAGCGCCGCGCTCGTGCACAGTGCCCCGGCGCTGCCGCTCGCGCAGCCGCGCAGCGTCGTCATCGGCCACCTCATCGGCTGTGCCGTCGGCTACGCCGTGCTCGCCGCGGCCGGCAGCAGCGGCTGGGCGGCGGCCGTCGCCGCCGGGCTCACGCTCGCCGTCAACATGGCCGCCCGTACGCCGCACTCCCCCGCCGTGGCCACCGCCGTGATCGTCGTCCTCCAGACGCCCACCCCGGAGCGGTTCGTTCCGCTGCTGTTCGGTTCGACCGTGCTGCTGGTCCTGACCGGCTACGCCGCCTCCCGCGTCCGGCGCAAGGCCCCGAGGTACCCCCTGTACTGGTGGTGACCCGCCCCTCAGGGCCCGCCGTCAGCTGACCGGCACGTCCGGCCTCCGCTCCGCCCACGGCCGGACCTCCTCCAGCTGCGCGGCCACCCGCAGCAGCGTCACCTCGTCGTCCCGCCGCCCCACCAGCTGCACCGCGAGCGGCAGCCCGTCCGGGCCGAGGCCCGCCGGTACGGAGGCGGCCGGGTGGCCGGTGACGTTCCACAGCGCGGTGTAGGCCACCATCGGGCGGGAGCGCGCGAGCGCCGTCAGCAGCCCGGCGCCGTCCAGCGCACCCACCCGGCGCGGGCGCTCCGCGATCACCGGGGTGAGCAGCAGGTCCATGGTGGTGAACATCCGGTCGACGCGTTCCGCCAGCCGCTCCCCCGCCCGGATCCCGCGCTCCACGGCCGATTCCGGGACCAGCCGGGCCAGCGCGAGCGTGCTGCGGGTGCGCCGCTCCAGCAGCTCGGGGTGCTCCACGGCCGCGGCCTCGGCCCGGACACCGCCGCAGAACTGCGCGGCGAACGGCGCCGTCGCGTCCGGGTAGCGGGGATCGACCTCGCGTACGTCGTGCCCCAGCTCGCGCAGCGCCCGTACGGTCTCCAGCAGTGCCCCGACGTGCTGCGGATCGGGACGCACCCCGGGCACGGCGGGCTTCGCCGAGTAGCCGATGCGCAGCCGGCCGGGCGGGGTCTCCAGGGCCCGGACCCAGCTGGTGGCGGCCGGGCGGGCGCTCCAGCGGTCGGTGGGGGTGGTGCCGGCGAGGACGTCGTAGAGCAGGGCGGCGTCCCCGACGGTGCGTGTCAGCGGCCCGATGGTGCCGAGTGCGTACCAGAGGTGCGGGGTGGGAGCGGTGGAGACGCGGCCGCGCTGCGGCTTGAGGCCGAAGAGGCCGCAGCAGGCGGCCGGGATGCGGATGGATCCGCCGCCGTCGCCGCCGAGGGCCGCGCCGACGAGTCCGGCCGCGACGGCCGCGGCGCTGCCGCCGCTGGAGCCGCCGGGGGTACGGGTGGTGTCCCAGGGGTTGCGGGTGTGGCCGTGGGCGGCGGATTCGGTGAAGGGCCACTGGCCGAACTCGGGCATGGCGGTCTTCCCGATCACGACGGCTCCGGCGGCGCGCAGCCGGCGTACGGCTTCGGAGTCGGCGGTGACGGGGGTGCGGTTGGCGGAGCCGCCGAAGGTGGTGACCTGGCCGGTGAGGTCGAGCTCGTCCTTGACGGCCACGGGCACGCCGTGGAGGGGGCCCAGGGGCGCGTGCGACTCCTGTGCCTCCAGTGCCTCCCGCGCGGCTTCGGCGTCGCGCGCGTCGGCCTCGGCGAGGGCCTGTTCGGCGAGGACCACGCGGAAGGCGCCGAGGGCGGGGTCGAGGCGGGCGGTGCGGCGCAGTGCGGCTTCGACGAGGGCGCGGGAGGTGGTCTTTCCGGTGCGTATCAGCTCGGCCTGGCGTGCCACCGGCTGGAACAGCAACTCCGCGTCGTCCCGGTCCTGTTCCGTGCGCCGCGCGTCCTCGTCCGTGTGCATGGACACCACCCTTTCCCCTTACCGTTCGGTAACTCCGGGCAAGGCTGGTACCCGGCCGCCCGCACGTCAAGCGGGTGCGGGCGGTGTGGCCGAAGCGGCCCCGTAGCGGCGGAGGCGTCCGTGCGGGAATGGTGCTGCCCGGCGGGGGTGGTGCGGGTGAGCCGCGTCTCACCTGCCTGCCACGGCTTGTCTATGCAACGAGTTGCATAGCAGGATCGGCGGCATGGCCCTCGACCACGCGATCCTCGTCTCCCTGCTGGAGAAACCCGGCTCCGGCTACGAGCTGGCGCGCAGGTTCGACCGGTCCATCGGCTACTTCTGGACCGCCACCCACCAGCAGATCTACCGGGTCCTCAAGCGCATGGAGAGCGAGGGCATGCTCGCCGTCCGCGAGGTCCCGCAGCAGGGGCGGCCGGACAAGAAGGAGTACTCCGTCGCGGGACCGGGCCGCACGGCCCTGGCCGGCTGGCTGCGCGAGCCGATCGAGCCGGAGAGCCTTCGGCACGAGCTCGCGGTGAAGATCCGCGGGGCGGCCTTCGGCGGCGACCCGGCCTCGCTGATCCACGAGGTGGAACGGCACCACGCGGCGCACAGCGAGCGGCTGGCGCGCTACCTCGCCGGTGAACAGCGCGATTTCACCGGCCCGGAGGCGCCGAGACCCCTGGACGCGGGGCGGGAGCTCCAGCACGTGGTCCTGCGGGGCGGCATCGCCCAGGAACGCATGTCGATCGCCTGGCTGGACGACGTCCTGACCACCCTCCACCGCATCGCAACCACCACGGACACCCCGCCGGGCCCTTCGACGGGGGCCTGATCGCCCGACTCGCACTCGCACTCCCGCCCACCTCACTCCACCCCCTCGGAAGGTGACTCGCCATGTCCGACGCACTGCTCTTCCACCCGCACACCTACGACCCCGCGCACTTCGACCCGGAGACCCGGCGGCTGCTGCGGGCCACCGTCGACTGGTTCGAGGCGCGTGGGAAGCGGCAGCTCATCGAGGACTACCGTTCGCGCGCCTGGCTGGCCGACTTCCTCGCCTTCGCCGCCAAGGAGGGCCTGTTCGCGACGTTCCTCACCCCCGCCTCCGCCGCCGGCGAGGACGCTCCGGACAAGCGCTGGGACACCGCCCGCATCGCCGCGCTGAACGAGATCTTCGGCTTCTACGGCCTGGACTACTGGTACGCCTGGCAGGTCACCATCCTCGGCCTCGGCCCGGTCTGGCAGAGCGACAACGCCGCCGCCCGCGCCCGCGCCGCCGAACTCCTCGCCGAGGGCGAGGTGTTCGCCTTCGGCCTCTCCGAGAAGACGCACGGCGCGGACATCTACTCCACCGACATGCTGCTGGAGCCCGACGCCGACGGCGGCTTCCGCGCCACCGGTTCCAAGTACTACATCGGCAACGGCAACGTCGCCGGCCTCGTCTCCGTCTTCGGCCGCCGCACCGACATCGAAGGCCCCGACGGCTACGTGTTCTTCGCCGCCGACAGCCGCCACCCGGCGTACTCGCTCGTCAAGAACGTCGTCGACTCCTCCAAGTTCGTCAGCGAGTTCCGCCTCGACGGCTACCCGGTCCGCGCCGAGGACGTCCTGCACACCGGCCGCGCCGCCTTCGACGCCGCGCTGAACACCGTCAACGTCGGCAAGTTCAACCTCTGCACCGCCTCCATCGGCATCTGCGAGCACGCGATGTACGAGGCCGTCACGCACGCCCACAACCGGATCCTCTACGGCCGCCCCGTCACCGCCTTCCCGCACGTGCGCCGCGAACTGGCCGACGCCTACGTCCGTCTCGTCGGCATGAAGCTGTTCAGCGACCGTGCCGTGGACTACTTCCGCTCCGCCGGGCCCGACGACCGCCGCTACCTCCTCTTCAACCCGATGACGAAGATGAAGGTGACCACGGAGGGCGAGAAGGTCATCGACCTGATGTGGGACGTCATCGCCGCGAAGGGCTTCGAGAAGGACAACTACTTCGCGCAGGCGGCCATCGAGATCCGCGGCCTGCCGAAGCTTGAGGGCACGGTCCACGTCAACCTGGCGCTGATCCTCAAGTTCATGCGCAACCACCTGCTGGAGCCCGCCGCTTACGAGCCCGTGCCCACGCGCCTGGACGCCGCCGACGACGACTTCCTCTTCCGTCAGGGCCCGGCCCGCGGCCTGGGCTCCGTACGCTTCCACGACTGGCGCCCCGCCTACGACGGCTACGCGGCCGTGCCGAACGTGGCCCGGTTCCGCGAACAGGCCGACGCGCTGGCCGAGTTCGTCGCCACCGTCGCGCCCGACGAGCAGCAGAGCCGCGACCTGGACTTCCTGCTCTCGGTCGGCCAGCTGTTCGCGCTGGTGGTGCACGGGCAGCTGATCCTGGAGCAGGCCCGCCTGACGGACCTGGACGAGTCCGTGCTCGACGAGCTGTTCTCCGTCCTCGTCCGCGACTTCTCGGGGCACGCGGTAGAGCTGCACGGCAAGGACTCCGCCACCGTCGCGCAGCAGGAGTGGGCCCTCGCCGCCGTCCGTCGCCCGGTCGTGGACGAGGACCGCTCGGCCCGCGTCTGGGCCCGCGTGGAGGCGCTGGCCGGGGCGTACGAGATGGCGCAGTAGCGGGTCGGCTTCCCCGGCGGGTGGCCCGTACGACGTGCTCGTACGGGCCACCCGGCGGCCACCCGGGGCATTCGGGTGACGGCGCGCCGTGTCGGGCCGCCGGAGGCCGGGCCGTTGGGGATGCTGGGGCGGCCCGGCGGCGCGGATACCGCCGGCTCCCCGCACAGCACCGCATCGCATCCCATCGCGAGAAGGAGTACGGCATGCCGACGGACTCGGTCGGGCGTTTCCTCGCGGCCCTGGACCCGCAGCACCGGGAGGCCGTCGCGCAGCGGTCCTCCGAGGAGCAGGACCGGCTCGCCTCCGCCTGGGAGCGGGAGCTGGAGTCGGACGACGAGCTCGACACCCTCGACGAACTCTCCCCGCCCGCCGCGGAGGCGGAGGCGGCCCGTCGGGTGATGTCCCGCGAAGCCTGAGCCGGTACGACACCACGCCGACCACGCGCCGCCGCCGGTCCGGGCGCGGACATCGCGGAGGCGGCGACCGTGCCGGCCGCGGGGGACGGCGTACTCGCGCTGCTGCACGCGTACGCCCGGGGCCTCGCGGCCCACTTCCGTACGGCCTTGCTGCCCGGCGCCCGCGTCGAGGGCATGCGTGACGGTGCGTTCGTGTCGTGGGCCCTGGAGGACTACTGCGGGCTCTTCACCGGCCGCCCAGCCGCCGACGAGGCGTCCCGCACCTGCCGGACGGACGTGTTTCTGCTGGTACGGGGCGACGACTGGCGGATCGCGCACAAGATCTACGACCGGCGGCGGCAGACTTCGACTCAGTCCCGATAGACGAGCACGAACTCCCCATAGGGGTGAGAGCCTTGGCGGTCGGCCGTCTCATCGAGGGCGGCACGCAGGGCACGCAGATGGCCGGGGGTGAGCTGGAGCGGCGGCTCGTCGGGCTGGTACGTGGTGCCCCGCGGGTAGTCCACGCCCGGGGTGGTGGTCATCTCGATGTGGCAGCCGAGGACATGGCGGACCGGCCGGGTGGCGCAGAAATCCAACAGCCGGTCGACGGTGGCGGAGTAGGCCGCGCGGTCCTCGATGTAGAGCCGCCCCGGGTAGAAGGAGTCGCCGGTGAGCAGCAGGCCGGTGTGCCGGTCGTGGAAGACCACGGCTGCCGGGTGGTGCCCGGGCCCGGGGATCAGGTCCAGGACGCGGCCGCCCAGGTCCAGTTCGCCCAGCCCGTCCGGCCATTCCCCGAGGCCGAAGGCGGCCGTCACCTCGTCCAGGCCCGGCCCCACGACAGCGGTACGCGGCCGGTCCGCGAACTGCCCGTCTGCGGCGATGTGGTCGCCGTGGCCATGGGTGTGCGCCACCAGCAGGTCATAACCCGGCCGGGGATGCCGCTCCAGCCACTCCGCGACAAGCCGGTCGACGGTCTCCCGCAGCGGGAAGTGGGCCGGGTCGGCGGAAGCGCCGGTGTCGAGCAGCAGCGCGCGCTCGTTGCCGAAGAGCAGGAAGAGGAACGGGGCCTCGTAGTGCACGGACTTGTTCTGCCGCAGGATCACGGTGTGTTCGGAGTAGGCGTGAACCTGGATCTCCGGTGCCGGGTCATGCTTCGCGGAAGGCCACCCCGCATGCCAGACGACGTCAAGACTGCCTGCAACGGGAGCACCCCGACCAAAATCGATCACCCACCCAACCTACCTCCACGCCCATCCGCCTGGCGCGGGCCGCCCACCGCGGAATGCCCCGTCACCGCTCCCACTCCTGCCGTCGCCCTCGGCGGTAATTCCCCGGCTGGACCGACCTGGCGGGCGGGCCGGGGACCGGAGACGGCTCTGGGCCTGGGTGGTGGAGCCCGGCGCGGCCGGGCCGCCCGAGTCACCGACGGGGACGGGTACGACGGCCCCGGAGCCCGCCCACCGCACGCCCAGTCCCGGTGATCGGGACCCGGTACGACACCTCCACGCCGTGCGCGGGAGCCGGTGGATGCACGGCTGCTCCCGAACGACGGGTGCGGGCACGCCGCGCTGTTCCATGACGTCGGCAGTGGCGTCAGCCCCTGCGAGAGGCGCTGGCGGAGGGTGGTGAGGTGCGGGCAGGATGGGCCGATGGAGCATGGGGAGCTGGAACGGCGGGCCCGGGTGCTGGCGGCGGCCGGGGCCCGGCGGATCCTGGGGATCGCGGGGCCGCCCGGGGCCGGCAAGTCCACCCTGGCCGCCTCCCTCGCGCGGGCCCTCGGGCCCGGGCTGGCGGCCGTTGTACCCATGGACGGCTTCCACCTCGCCAGGCTGAACTGGTCCGGCTGGGCCGCGCCGACCGCAAGGGCGCCCCCGACACCTTCGACGCGGCCGGATACGCGGCCCTGCTGCGGCGGCTGCGCCAGCAGGCGGACGGGGACGCGGACGGGGTGGTGTACGCGCCGGCCTTCGACCGGTCCCTGGAGGAGCCGGTCGCCGGGAGCATCCCGGTGGACCCCGGCGTCCCGCTGGTGATCACCGAGGGGAACTACCTGCTGTACGAGGCGGACGGCTGGGCGGCGGTCCGCCCGCTGCTGGACGAGGTCTGGTTCCTCGCGCCCGACGACACGCTCCGCGTGCACCGCCTGATCGCCCGGCACGTCCGCCACGGCAAGGCGGAGGCACAGGCCGCCGCCTGGGTGAGCCGTTCGGACGAGGCGAACGCCCGCCTCATCGCCCCCGGCGCCGCCCGCGCGGACGTCGTGGTGCGCCCGTGACCTGACCGGCCCTCATCAGGGCCACTCAGGCCGAGAAGGCCGGACAGGCCGGGCAGGCAAGGCGCTGATCCGCCGGACTGCCCCTAGTGCAGCTTCCAGGTGAACTTGCCGCCGCCCACCCACTGGACGACGTCCTTGTCGTCCAGGTCGTGGACGATGATGCCCGCGCTCGCGGCGAGCAGCAGCACATCGGTCATCGACGAGGCCACCCCGACCATCTCCCCGTCGATTTCCACGATGCGGAACGGCGGATCGCCGGGCTGGACACCCAGGACGATGATCCGGGGTGAGAAGACGTAGGGGGGCGCGCTTTCGGTCATGCAGAAACGGTTCCACGCACGGACCCGTCCCGCACGTGGAGAGAGCACCGGACCGTCGGCGGGCTGTCCGGAGAAGCGGCCACCCACCCCCACCCATGTACAGAACTCTTGACATCGTGTCGCCCATCCTTGACATTGCCCATGTCTGGTTTTCTTTACATGGGGAGTGGCCGTGGCAGTCGAGGAAAAACGCGCGTGGATCATGATCGTGCTCACGGTCGCCTCCTACGGGGCCTATCTGGTCCTCGTCCTCGGGCGGACCGGCACCGCTCCCCTCGCCGAGACCCCCTACGCGGCGGCCCTGCTCTGGACCGTCGGCGTCTCCGTCGTGGCCGCCATCGCCGTGCACATCACCGTCGCGCTCCTGACCCCCGCCGAGGACAACACCCGGGACCAGCGGGACCGGGAGATCCACCGCTTCGGTGAGTACGTCGGGCAGTCCTTCGTCGTCCTCGGCGGTATGACCGCGCTCGCGCTGGCCATGGCCGACATCGACCAGTTCTGGATCGCCAACGCCCTCTACCTCGCCTTCGTGCTCTCCGCCCTGCTCAGCTCCATCGCGAAGATCTGCGCCTACCGCCTCGGCTTCCAGCCGTGGTGAGGCCCACGCGCGTGACCAACTCCATCCGGGCCCTGCGCTTCGCCCACGACGAGATGACCCAGGCCGAACTGGCCCGCCGGATCGGCGTGACCCGGCAGACCGTGATCGCCATCGAGCAGGGCCGCTACTCGCCCTCCCTGGAGAAGGCGTTCCAGATCGCCCGCGTGTTCGCGGTACCGCTCGACGCGGTGTTCCAGTACTCCGAGACCGAGGGAGAGCCGTCGTGAAGGCCATCGTCCAGGACGTGTACGGACCGCCCGAGGTGCTGCGGCTCGCTGAGACGGACCGCCCGGTCCCGGGCCGCGGCCGGGTGCTCGTACGGGTCCGTGCCGCGGCCGTGGACCAGGGCGTATGGCATCTGATGGCGGGCATGCCGTACGCCGTGCGCGCCGTCACCGGCCTGCGGGCGCCCCGCGGCCGGGTGCGGGGCATGGACCTCGCCGGGCGGGTGGAGGCCGTCGGCCCGGGTGTCACCCGCTTCCGGCCCGGCGACGAGGTGTACGGCAGCGGCGAGGGCTCCTTCGCCGAGTACGCCTGCGCCAAAGAGGGCGCGCTCGCGCCCAAGCCGCGGAACCTCGGCTTCGAGGAGGCCGCCGCCGTACCGGTCTCCGGGTGCAGCGCCCTCACCGCCCTGCGCGGCACCGGCCGCCTCGGGCCCGGACAGTCCGTGCTGGTCCTCGGCGCCTCCGGGGGCGTGGGCTCCTTCGCCGTCCAGCTGGCCAAGGCGTACGGGACCCGCGTCACCGGCGTGTGCAGCGCCGCCAAGGCGGACTTCGTACGCTCCCTCGGCGCGGACGAGGTCCTCGACTACGCGGCGGCGGACCCCACCGACGGCAGCCGCCGCCACGATCTCGTTCTCGACATCGCGGGCAACCGGCCCCTCGCCCACCTGCGCCGCGCCCTCACCCCGCGCGGCACCCTCGTCATCGTCGGCGGGGAGGGCGGCGGCCGCTGGCTCGGCGGGAACGAGCGGCAGCTCGGCGCGCTGCTACTGTCGCCGTTCGTCCCCCACCGGCTGCGCCCGCTGACCTCGGTGGTGCGCGCCGCCGAGCTGGAAGCGCTCACGGATCTGCTGGAGGCGGGCACGGTCGTGCCCGCGGTCGACCGTACGTATCCGCTGGCCGAGGTCCCGGAGGCCGTACGCGACCTCAGGGCGGGGCGGATCCGGGGGAAGGCGGTGATCCGCCTGTAGGGGCCGGTCCGCTTGGAGGGGCCGGTCCGCCTCCGGGGGCCGGTCCGCCCGTAGGGGCCCCGGCCGCGTCGACCGTGCCCCGCAGCCGGCCGACCACGGTCTTCGCCACGGCGACCAGCGGCACGGCCACCACCGCGCCGCCCACGCCCGCCACGGTGGCGCCGGCCGCCACCGCGAGGACCACGCCCAGCGGATGCACGCGGGCGGCCCGGCCGACGATGAACGGCTGGAGGACATGGCCTTCGAGCTGCTGCACGACCAGGACCACCACCAGCACCATGGCGGCGGCGAACAGCCCCTCCGTGACCAGGGCGACGACCACCGCCAGGGCGCCCGAGACCACGGCGCCGACCAGCGGGATGAAGGAGAAGAGGAAGATGAACACGGCCAGCGGTACGGCCAGGGGCACGCCCAGGAAGTACACGCCGAGGCCGATGAACACCGCGTCGACGAGGGCCACGATCACGGTGCCCCGGACATAGCCGGTGAGGGTCCGCCAGGCGGCGGGACCGCAGTCCGCGACGGAGGGCCGGGCCGCGGCCGGAACGCCCTTGAGGGTCCAGTCCCAGATGCGCGGGCCGTCGTACAGCAGGAAGAGCGTGGAGAAGATCACCAGCAGGGTGCCGGTGATGATCTCGACGAGCACGGTGACGCCCTGCAGACCGCGTGAGGCGATGCCGCTGCCCGAGGAAAGGCCGTCGCTGAGGGTGTCGGCGATGGAGTTGATCTGCTTCTCGGTGACGTGGAGCGGGCTGCGCAGCAGCCACTGCTTGAGCTCCTGGACGCCTTCGCGGACGCGGTCGGTGAGCACGTCCGCGTTGTCCATGACCTGCCAGATCAGGAACCAGGTGAAGAGCCCGAGGACGACGAATCCGCACAGGGCCGTCAGCGCGGTCGCGGGGCCGCGGGCGAGCCCGTGGTGCTGGAGCCAGGCCACGGTGGGCTGGAGGAGGGCCGTGACCAGCAGGGCCACGGCGAAGGCGAGGACGACGATGCGCAGGGCGGACACGACGTGGAAGAGGACCCACAGGCCGGCCGCCACGACGAGGAGCCGCCAGCCCGCCTCGGCGGCCACGCGCAGCCCCCAGGGGATGACGTCGGTGGGCGGCGGGCGGGGCGACGGCTCCCGCGCGGCGGGCCCGGGGACCGCGGTGGTACCGCGGTCCCCGGGCCCGTTCGTGTCTTCCGCGATCCGCGCACGGGCCCGGCGGGCGGCGGCCGCGGGAGCGAGCCGTTCCCTCGGCCGGCGGGGTGTACGCGCCACAGCGGCCTCCCTTCGGGACGGGTCCCGGTCGAGCGGCCGCTGTGGGTGCCCGTCCGGTGCGTGCGCGGCCGGAGGAGCGGGCCGGACGTACCGGTGGCGGGGCGTCAGTAGTAGTGCTTGCGTCCGCCCACGGCGTGGCCCACGGCTCCGAGGATCCAGAGGATGAGCCCGATGACGAGCAGGATGATGCCGATCGTCCAGAGGATCGATATGCCCAGAAGCCAACCGATCACCAGGAGGATGACGCCAAGAATGATCATGACCGTCTCCGATCCGGTCCGTGCGAGGCCGGGACGGGCGTCCGGGCCGATCGCCTGTTCCACTCCCGAGAACCGGCTGATACCCGCTTCCGCGCACACCATGCCATGAGCGATCAGGCGGGATGTCCGGGTTCGATCCGCCTGACATCGCGGTGACGCAGCAGGTCGGGCGGCGGGTCACCGGCGGGCGAAGCGGTGCGCATGCGGGCCCCCGGCCGGGGTAGCCGGGCGGCGAGGCGCCCGACGGGTGGGGTCCGCATCATGGGATGCGGGACGGCCGGGGCGCGGAAGGGAAGGGCATGTCGCACGTCGAGGAATACGTCGAGGTCAACGTCCCGATACGCACGGCCTACAACCAGTGGACGCAGTTCGAGGACTTCCCCGCCTTCATGGAGGGCGTCGAGCGCATCGACCAGCACTCGGACACCCTCACCCACTGGGTGACGAACGTGAACGGTGTGCAGCGCGAGTTCGACGCGCAGATCACCGAGCAGCTCCCGGACCAGCGGGTCGCGTGGATGACCGTGGACGGCGAGACGCGCCAGGCCGGTCTGGTCACCTTCCAGCCGGTGGACGCCACGACCACCAAGGTGGTCCTGCACATGAACTGGGTGCCGGAGACCCTGGCGGAGAACGCCGCCGACCGGCTCGGCTTCGTCAAGCGACAGGTCGCGGGCGACCTCAAGAGGTTCAAGCTGTTCATCGAGTCCCGCGGGGTCGAGACGGGCGCGTGGCGGGGCGAGGTCTGAGCACGATGACGAGCAGAACCGCGAGCAAGGGCGTCCGTGAGGCAGGCCGAGGCGGCCGGGCCCGGGAGGTCACGGCACGCTGCGGGCTGGTGGCCCGCGGCGTGCTGTACGTACTGATCGGAACACTGGCCCTGCGGGTGGCCTTCGGTGACTCCAGTGCCCAGGAGGCCGACCGCCAGGGCGCCCTCCAGGAGCTCGCGGGCACGCCGTTCGGCGGGGTGCTGATCTGGGCCGTCGGCATCGGTTTTGTCTGCATGATGCTGTGGCGCCTGTCCGAGGCGCTGACCGGCGCCGCCGGACCCGACGGCGACAAGGCGACGAAGCGGCTGGCGGCGGCGGGCCGGACGGTCTTCTACGCGACGGTCGCCTTCTCCGTGCTGTCGTTCGCGGCGGGCAGCGGCGGGCGCTCCGGGGACCAGCAGTCCCGCGATGTGACGGCCAAGGCCCTGGACCTGCCCGCCGGACAGTTCCTGGTGGGCGCGGCCGGAGCCGGGATCGTCATCGCGGGCGTGGTGATCGGCGTGCAGGCGGCGCGCCGCACCTTCCGCAAGCACCTCGCCATGGGCGGGGTAGCGCAGCACTGGCGCAAGACCGTGGACGTCCTCGGGGTGGCCGGCGGTCTGGCCCGCGGCATCGTCTTCGCGGCGGCCGGCGGCTTCGTGGTGTACGCGGCGGTCCGCTACGACCCCGCGCAGTCGAAGGGCATGGACGACACGCTGCGGTCGTTCTCCACCACCGGCGCCGGGCCGTGGCTGCTGGTCGCGGTGGCCGCCGGTCTGACGGTCTTCGGGGTGTTCTCCTGGGCCCAGGCCCGCTGGCGCGAGGTCTGAGCGGGGCGCGGCGCGGGCAGGGGCGGCCCGGCGGGCGCGAGCGTGACGGGCACGGCGGCGGATCGTTCTCCGCGCGACAGGTCTTCATCTTCGAGGGAAGTGGGCGTACGGCGTGGATGTTCTCATCGCGGCCAAGCTGCACAATCGGTTCGCCCTGTTCGACCGTGACGGCGACGGCAGGGTCACCAAGGCCGACTACGACGAGCTGGTGCACCGCCTGACGGAAGCCGCCGGCCAGGCCGGCGGCTCCCCCGCCGCGCTCAAGCTCCAGGCCGAGTACGACGAGAACTGGGCGCGGATGTCCGCCCAGCTCGGGCGGGGCACGGACGCGGAGCTGGACGAGGAGGAGTTCGTCACCGCCTGGGACGCCGTGTGCCGGGAGACGGGCTTCGAGAAGACCATCATGGCCATCGTCGACGAGGTGTTCACGGCGATGGACGCCGACGGCGACCACTACCTGCTCCCGCAGGAGTTCACCCGCTGGCTCGGCGCCTACGGCGTCACCGGGGAGGCGGCGGCCGCGGCCTTCGCCCGCCTCGACCGCGACGGCACCGGCCGCATCAGCCGCGAGGAGCTGACCCGCGCGTTCCGCGAGTACTTCACCGGTACGGATCCGGAGCTTCCGGGCAACTGGCTGTACGGCCCGCTCCCCCACTGACCCTCCCCTCGCACCCTCCGCGAAAATCCGCGGGAACTCCCTCCGGCCCCGGTACGACTACGTCGCCGGAGGGAGTGCCGCCCGTCTCACCGGCACCTCGTCCGCCTGGAACCGAGTACGAGACTCCGGAGTGACGATGACGGACCGGCCCGAGCCCCCGCCCCCAGCGATCGCCGTCCTGCGGCGCTGGGCGCCCCCACCGGCCCTCGTCGGCTTCGTCCTGCTGCTCTCCCTGCTGTTCGGCGGGGCGTACGGGGTGGGCTCGCTCGCCGGCCCGGTCGCCCCCGGCATGCACGCCACCGATCCCGCGCCCCCGGACTTCGACAGCGACCCCGGACGGCGCCACGGCCACACCGGGCCGGGGGCCGGACGGTGACGGCCGGGGGCACGGAACTGCGGGAATCCACCGATCTGCTCGTCGGCGGGATGACCTGCGCGGCCTGTGTGAACCGGGTCGAGAAGCGGCTGGCCCGGATCGACGGCGTGAGCGCCACCGTCAACCTCGCCACGGGCCGGGCCCGGGTGAGCCACCCCGCGCAGGTCACGCCGCAGGAGCTCGTCGCGGCGATCGAGAAGGCGGGCTACAGCGCGGAACTCCCCGCCCCCGCGCTGCCTCGGGAGGGCGCCCGGCCACCGGCGGAGGACGAGGATCCCGAGGCGCGCGAGCTGCGGCAGCGGCTGCTGATCACCGCCCTGTTGTCGGGGCCGGTGCTGCTGCTGTCGATGGTGCCGGTGCTGCAGTTCCGCAACTGGCAGTGGCTGTGCTTCGTCCTGGCCGCGCCGGTGGCCGTCTGGGGCACCTGGCCCTTCCATGTCCGCGCGGTGCGCGGCCTGCGGCACGCGGCCGCCACGATGGACACCCTGGTCTCCCTGGGCGTGGCGGCCTCCTTCTCCTGGTCGGCGTACGCGCTGTTCCTCGGCGGGGCGGGCGATCCCGGGATGCGGATGCCGTTCACGCTGCTGCCCTCGGCCGGCGGGGAGGTCGCGCACGTGTATCTGGAGGCGGCGGTCGGGGTGCCGCTCTTCGTGCTGACGGGCCGTTTCCTGGAGTCCCGGGCCCGGCGCGGCACGGGCGAGGCGCTGCGCTCCCTCGCCGGTCTGGCCGCGAAGGAAGTGACGGTACGGGAGGACGGCGTCGAGCGGCTGGTCCCGGTGGAACGGCTGCGGGTGGGGCAGGAGTTCGTGGTGCGGCCCGGGGAAAGGGTGGCGACGGACGGGGTGGTGGCCTCCGGGAGTTCGGCCGTGGACCTGTCCCTGGTCACGGGCGAGAGCGAGCCGGTGGAAGTGGGCCCCGGGCAGGGCGTGGTGGGCGGTGCGGTCAATGCCGGGGGCCTGCTCCTCGTACGGGCCACCGCGGTCGGCGCGGACACCCAGCTGGCGCGGATCACCCGCCTGGTCACGGAGGCGCAGGCGGGCAAGGCGCGGGCGCAGCGGGTGGCGGACACCGTGGCGGGGGTGTTCGTGCCGGTGGTGCTGGCGCTGGCGGCCACCGTCCTCGGCTTCTGGCTGGGCGCCGGGGCCGATCCGCAGGCGGCCGTCACGGCCTGCGTGGCCATCCTGGTGGTGGCCTGCCCGTGCGCGCTGGGCCTGGCGACCCCGACCGCCCTGCTGGCCGCGACGGGCCGGGGGGCGCAGCTCGGTGTGCTGGTCAGCGGCCCGCAGGCGCTGGAGACGCTACGGCACGTGGACACGATGGTCCTGGACAAGACGGGCACGCTGACCACCGGCCGGATGACCGTGGCCCGGCTGACGGCGGTGGCCGACGGGATCGGGAGCGCGGAGGCGCTGTGGCTGGCCGCGACGGTGGAGCAGGGCTCCGAACACCCGCTGGGCCGCGCGGTGCTGGCGTACGGACGGCAGGAACTGCCGCAGCGGCCGCCGGGCACGGTGAGCGCCTTCCGGGCGACGGCCGGCGTCGGGGTGACCGGGCTGGTGGAGGGCCGCCGGGTGGAGGTACGGGCCGCGGGCGCGGATCTGCATCCGGCGCTGGACGCGGCGCTGGCCGAGGCGGAGACGGCCGGGCACACGGCGGTCCTGGTACGGGTGGACGGCGCCGACCAGGCGCTGATCGCGGTGGGCGATGTGCTGCGGCCCGGGAGCTACCGGGCCGTCGACCGGCTCCGGCGGCTCGGGGTGGAGCCGGTGCTCGCCACCGGGGACCGGGAGGCCACGGCGGTACGGGTCGCGGCGCAGCTCGGCATCACGGAGGTGCACGCGCGCTGCTCGCCCGAGGACAAGGCGCGGCTGGTGGCGGAGCTGCGGGAGCGGGGGCGGCGGGTCGCGGTGATCGGTGACGGGGTCAACGACGCGGGCGCGCTGGCCGGGGCGGATCTGGGGATCGCGATGGGCAGCGGTACGGACGCGGCGATCGGCGCCGCCGATGTCACGCTGGTGCGCGGCGACATCGAGGCGGTGGCCGACGCGGTCCTGCTGGCCGGGCGGACCCTCGGGACGATCCGGACGAACCTGGTGTGGGCCTTCGGCTACAACGCGGTGACGGTGCCGCTGGCGGCGGTGGGCTGGCTGAACCCGATGGTGGCGGCCGCCGCGATGTCGGTCAGTTCCCTGCTGGTGGTGGGCAACAGCCTCCGGCTGCGCACCTGGCATCCCTCACCGCCGCCCGGCCGGTGGGGTACGAGGCTCACGGCGGGGGGTGCGGGACGATGAACCGAGTGGACGCGGACGCGGTCGCGAAACGGACGGCGGACGGCGGCTGGTGGCCGACGCGCCGGCGGATGCGCGAGGCCCTGCCGGCGGTGGTGGCGCCGGTGATGGCGTGCGCTGTGGCGCTGGCCGGCCTGACGGTGTGGACGGCGTCGGGCGCGGCGGGCGGCCCGCCGCAGATCGCTGTCGCGGACGGCCGGGTCTTCCTGCCGTACGGCCAGAGCGCGGACACGGCGGCGTTCTTCGAGGTCACGAACATCGGCCGCGGGGAGGACCGCCTGACGAAGGTGACCTCCCCGTCCCCGTCCGTGGAGCGGGTGATGCTGAGCCGCCACGAGAGCTCGGGGCGCGGCGCGGACACCATGGGCACGGCAGGCTCGGCGACGATCCCGGCGGGCGCCACCCTCTCGATGTCCCCGTTCGACGTGAGCGTGATGATGCGTGTGACGGCGACCTGGGAACCGGGCGAAATAGTCCCCTTCACCCTCCACTTCCGCCACAGCCCCCCGGTGGAGGTGGTGGCGGTGGTGGTCCGCCCGAGCGACTGACCCTCCGCGCGGGCGGCGCGGGCCGTGGCCGCGACCGTGGTGTCAGGCGGGGAGGCCGGGGGTCGTCGGGATCGGGGTTTCCGCCGCCGGGCGGGGGCCCAGGGTGGCGCGGGCGTGCTGCATGGCGGTCAGGCGGCGGACGAAGAGGACGGCGAGGATCGCGGCGGCGATGTCGACGGCGTCGGCGGCCAGCAGCACCGTGGCCGCGTCGCGCGCGCCCTCGTAGGTGTCCGCGCGGCCGTAGGTCCGGCCCCCGTACCAGCTTAGGATCTTGGCCAGGGCGAAGGAGCCCCACCAGAGGTTCACCAGCGTCAGCGAGTACCGTCGGCCGTCGGCCGGGACCGGCGTGCTCGACCTCCAGGTCGCGACGGCGATCCGGTACGGCAGCCAGAGGTTGGCGAACGGCACCAGCCAGCCGCCGATCGCCCAGCCGGGGCTCAGCCGGTCCGCGCCGGGGGCGAACGCCTCGGCGTTCAGGCGCGTCCGGTGGAACCACACGATGAAGACGATCCCCGTCACGAGCGCGATCTGGCTCTGGAACATGCCGCTCCTGATCATCAGCAGGTAGCCCTCGTCCAGTGCGGCATCGCTCACCGCGTCCGGGTCGGCCAGGACCCGGTCCATCAGCGACCGCGTGTTCCAGTCGGCGTGGAAGGCGTACACGTCGAGGCCGATGACCAGCGCGAACAGCGCGGTCAGGGCGATGGCCAGGCCGACGGGCGCGCGCAGCCGCCCGCCCTTCACCCCCGGCGCGGCAGGAACTGCGGACATGCTGAGGAACCCCCCACGGGTCATGGACACGGAAGCGGCGCACCGGCCGGTCGGTCGGGTGCGCCAGGGAGGAACCTACGGCAGGCGGCCGGTCCGCGCCATCCTCATTTTCCCAGCTCAGACAGGGCAGACGGGGCAGGCGGGGCAGGAAGGTCAGGCAGGGGGCGCCCAGGGCGGTCCCGTCAGGACGTGCACCACGGGACGCGGCAGACATGCGGCGCCGCCCCCTCCGGGCACAGCCCCTCGATCACCGCCTTGCGGACCGCCCGCCAGACCCGCAGCGAGCACACCATCCGCACGCGCAGCTCCACCGCCTCGCGCCCGCCGGCGTCCTCGCCGGGGTGTTCGATCTCCCATTGCTCCGCCAGAAGTTCGTACGCCTCGGCCGCGGTCGGCCCGCCGTGGGGATACGTACGGACGATCTCCGTCCGCACGATCCGGGCGCCCCGCCCCCCGGCGGCCCGGTGGACGAGCCCCGTCACCCGGGCGAGTCCCGCCTCGTCCGCGTACAGACCGAAGCGCAGCACACGGGTCTTCCTCGTGTTCCTCATGCGCCCCAGCCTTGCCGCGCCCCCGCAACCCGCTCAACCGGTTTTCGCCGGGCCCCCGTGCGGGCCCGCCCGCGGCGACCCCTATAGTTAGGCCACCCTAACCTCGGGCCGCGACGGCACCCCGTGCCCGCACGCGTCCCTCAGCAGAAACCGGAACCCGTATGAGACCCGAGTCCACCGCCCTCGTCTCCCCGCGCGCGGACGTCATGACCGAGACCGTCGAAGGCTTCGGCACGGTCCGCTTCACCCCGGTCGACCCCGCCGCGGACTCCGCCGTGCTGCACTCCTGGGTCCTGGAGGAGCGCGCGCAGTTCTGGGGCATGAACGGCGCCAGCCGGGAACTGGTCCAGGAGATCTACGAGGACGTGGACAGCCGCGACACGCACCACGCGTTCATGGTCCGCCTGGACGACGAGCCGGTGGCCCTGTTCCAGACGTACGAGCCCACCGCGGACCGGATCAGCGAGTGCTACGAGGTCCGCGAGGGCGACATCGGCGTCCACCTGATGCTGGCTCCGGTCTCGGACCGGCCGCGCCCCGGTTTCAGCCGGACCCTGATCGGGTCGCTGATCCGGTTCACCTTCCGCGACCCGGCCGTCCTGCGGGCGGTGGCCGAGCCCGACGCGCGCAACGCCAAGGCCCTCGCCCTGTCGAACCGGCTCGGCTTCGTCCGGCAGGGGGAGATCACCCTCCCGGAGATCGACCTGCCCGAGGTGTACCTGCCGGAGAAGCAGGCCGTGCTCGCGTTCCTCGACCGCCCGGCCGTGCTGCCGGCCCCGGTGGCGGTCGTACCGGAGTCCTGACCGGCCCCGGCCGAAGCGGCATCGCGCCGCCCGCGCCCCCGCCGTCAGCCCTGGC
>NZ_JBEYVX010000021.1:0-96029 GCF_040644195.1 Streptomyces sp. NPDC047014
CCCGCGCCCGCGCACCACCCCCGTTCGCCGCGGGCCGGTGTGCGCGGGGCCCTCAGGGCCCGGCCAACACGGGAGGGGACATCACATGGCGGCGGGGAATCGTTCCCAGACACGGTGGGCTTTCAGCAGTTCCATCAGCTGGGGCAGGGCCTGCGGTCCGTCCGAGACGATGACGCCGGGTTCACCGGCGGAGATGCCGGATTGTTCAAAGAGGGCTTCCGCGCCGTCCCAGCCCGCGAGGGCCTTGCCGTGCCGGTATGCCTCGGTCAGCAGCGTCAGCACACGTGCGTCACCGACCGCGCGGCCCGGGGCGCCAGCCTTGGCGTCACGGGCGCCGTAGGCATCGGCTCCGGCCTGGGGGGCGCCGACGAAGACCAGGGCGTCGAATTCGACGGAGCGGGCGGTGGCGAAGGTGCGCTGGATGGTCACCGGGTCGCCGCCCGTGCCCAGCACTCCGCCGGCCGCGGCCACGACCAGCGGCACCATGCCGGCCTCGAGTACGGCCTCGCGGACCTCGCGCACGCCGGCCATGTCGATGGCCTGGTCGGTGACGATGCCGATCACGCGCCCGTCCAGCGGCCAAGTGGCACCGACCTGCGACAGGCGGGGACTGGGGGTGACATCGGCGAGGGGTTCGGTGGCGGCGGGCACAGGCAGGCCCAGTCCGGCCGCAACTTGGGCGCACAGCTCACCGTCGATGTTGGCGAGCACGGTCAGGGTGCGTTCCTTGATCGCCTGCTCGTAGCACTTGGACAGCTCGAAGGTGTAGGCGGCGATGATGTGTTCGCGCTCGACGGGGCTCATGCTCAGCCAGAACAGACGCGGCTGGGAGAAGTGGTCGTCGTACGAGGCCGGGGCTTCCCGGACCTTGCGTCCGGCCGGGACCTCCACCGGTACGTCGATGAACGCACCGGTGTCGGCTCCGGCGACGAAGGGACAGCCGCCGTCGAGGCTGTTGGGCTTGTACGGCGCCACCCCGCGGTGCACGGCCGTCTGGTGGAAGCCGTCGCGGAGCATGTCGTTGACCGGGGCGTGCGTGCGGTTGATCGGGATCTGCGGGAAGTTGGGACCGCCGAGCCGGGTGAGCTGCGTGTCCAGGTAGGAGAAGTTCCGTCCGGCCAGCAGCGGATCGTCGGTGGCGTCGATGCCGGGGACGAGGTGGCCAGTGTGGAAGGCGACCTGCTCGACCTCGGCAAAGAAGTTCGACGGATTCGCGTTCAGCGTCAGCAGCCCCACCGGTTTCACCGGCGCGAGCTCCTCCGGGACGATCTTCGTCGCGTCGAGAAGGTCGATGCCCTCGAACATCTGGTCGTCGCTGTCGGGGAACGTCTGGATCCCCAGCTCCCACTGCGGGTACGCGCCCGCCTCGATGGCGTCGAACAGATCGCGGCGGTGGAAGTCGGGGTCCACCCCGGCCAGGATCTGCGCCTCCTCCCAGACCAGGGAGTGCACGCCCAGCTTGGGCTTCCAGTGGAACTTGACCAGCGTGGTGACGCCCTGTGCGTTGACGAGACGGAAGGTGTGGACGCCGAAGCCCTCCATCATCCGGTAGGAGCGCGGGATGCCCCGATCGGACATGTTCCACAGAGTGTGGTGGGTGGCCTCGGTGTGCAGGGATACGAAGTCCCAGAAGGTGTCGTGGGCGGACTGTGCCTGGGGGATCTCCCGGTCGGGGTGCGGCTTCCCGGCGTGGATGATGTCGGGGAACTTGATGGCGTCCTGGATGAAGAACACCGGGATGTTGTTCCCGACCAGGTCGAAGACGCCCTCCTCGGTGTAGAACTTCGTCGCGAAGCCGCGCGTGTCGCGCACCGTGTCGGCCGACCCGCGCGAACCCAGCACCGTGGAGAAGCGGACGAACACCGGTGTCTCGACGTCCCGGGCGAGGAACGCGGCCTTGCTGACCGCCTGTGCGGTCCCATAGGACTGGAAGACGCCGTGTGCGGCCGAGCCGCGGGCGTGGACCACGCGCGCTCCGGGATCCGCTCGTGGTCGAAGTGCATCAGCTTTTCGCGCAGGTGGTGGTCCTGGAGCAGCACCGGCCCTCGCGGGCCGGCCTTCAGCGAGTGGTCGCTGTCGTACAGCCGGACGCCCTGCGCGGTCGTCAGGTACGCGCCGCTCTGCGCCATGCGGGCGGGATCCGCGCCGGTGGGCTGCCCGGTCGGGCTAACCGTCTCCGGGCCGCTCTGGTCCGCCTTCGGCTGCAGCGGCTCGACCGGCGTCGTCGGCTCCACCAGTTGCGGGGAGACGGGGGCCGGCTTACCAGGGACCCCCTCCTCCGGGCCGCCTGCCGGATCAGCTTGCACGACGCCGGCGATCTTGTTAGCGACGGCCTTCACCGGGTTTTTCTCGGACATCACATCTCCACAAATGAGGGACCCTCGGGCCCTACACCTGTGACCTGGGCAGCGGATACCGAAACCTTGCCCAGGCCACCCCCCGGCGCCGCCCTGGTCCTCATCAGCCATCGACATCAATCACGGGCCCGCTGGCAGCAGGCACTTGCCAGGAGAGCGCGGATGCCTCGACGGCCAGTGACTCGCTCGCTCCGGCGGGGCCGAATGCCCGAACCGCAAACAGGACATCAATACAAGCGTTCGACTCTGACAAACGATCCTTTGCCCGAGCAAGATCGGAGACGGGTCGCCGGACCGTCACCGGGCCCGGCGCCGTTCTCAGAACCCGTTCTCACGTGTACCGGGCGTGCGGTCGGCTGGTGAGCCGGCAGCAGGGCCGGTGGATCTCGCGCACGCCCAGCGTCAGCCGGCACCCGTCGTACGTCACCGCGTCGGCCAGGCAGCTGGTCGTCCCATGACCACACCGCGTCGGCGGCCTTCACGCCCCATCAGCGCTGGCTCGGACTTCCTGTCGCCGCGTCACCGGCTGTCGCGGGCCGGAGGGTACAGCGGTGCCGTCGGACACCTCCCCGTCGACAATGCGAGCGCCAGTGCCCACGCCGGCCCCAGCCGGGTGTCAAGCGGGGACGGCCATCGTCGGGGACGAACGTGCGCCGACCGAGCGACGCCGCGGTTCAGCCATACGCTTCGGAAGCGGCCGTCGGCGGGTCCGGGCCCCCGGCGGCAGGGTCTTAGGCAGCACAGAGGTCGCTATCGACGTCGTGTAGCCGGCACGGCGCCGGCCGTGAGGGCAGCGCCCATTCGAGCCGGCGTGTCGGGCGCCGCGTTGGATCACCTCGGCAACCCCACCATCGAACAAGACGTTCTACACCGACACGGGGTAGGCGGCCAGCGCGCCGTGCACGTCGGCACCGATCGTCGGCGCGACCCGGCCGCCACCTCCGCGAGGTGCCGGTCGGCCATTGTGGACGTTCACGTAATTCCCCAGGCCCTGGCTTGCTAAGTTGCGCCGGGCAGTCCCAGGGCGACCAGGAGGGCTGAGGAGAGTTCTTCCGCGAACAGGGCCGACCCGGTGAGTGTCTGCCGGATGGCTTCCTCGTCGGGCGTCAGTCCGGCAGCGGCCGACCAGGCGAGTGCGCCGGCCACGGCGTGTTCGATGGGGAAGTGCTCCAGAGGTATCTCGTAGCTCTTCGCCATCTCGCGGTTGAGCAGGCCCTCCCAGCTGTTGCCGTCCGGCGTGAGGGCCTCGATGAAGCCCACATCGCTGTCGAGGAAGGACACCATGATGGCCGGTGTCCCCGTTCGCTCGACGAGGTTCGCAAGACTGCGCCGTCCGGCGTCGGCGAAGTCCGTGACCTGCCAGCCCTCCGCCAACGCCTGCGTGTCGTCGATGCCCGTGAACCCGGCTTCCCGCATGAGCTGGTGCAGTTTCCCCGTGGACCGGGTCGTCAATGATCCGCCTGAATTTCCCATGGCCCGCAAGTTAGCCGATGCCTCTGACAAGCCAACTCGTGCCCCTGAGACGTCGGCGTGCCTATCCATCCTTCCTGGTGGCCAACAACCTTATTGGTGAGTGCACTTCGTCCCGCGCGGGGTCCCCCGGGCCGAGCCCGGTCCGTCCTACGGGACGCCCGGTTCTTTGACGAACTTCCCGCTGACAAGCGGCCGGAGATCATCGAAATCCGGGAGACATGGGTCTAGGGGCTCAGGGTATCGGATCGAGGTGATCAGCATCGACGCGGGAGAAGACCAGGTCGCTCATCTCGCTGATTGACCCGTCCCACCGTAGGGGGACGGCAGGTCGGCGTACCGCTCGCGGATAGCTGGTGGGGTCATAGTCGTTGACGATGCGGTAAACGTGGAAACCGTGCTCCTGAAGGGGCCCCAAGACGTCCTGCATGCTCTGCCCCTGCTTGGCCAGCGAGCGGGGCGTGATCTCGATGACGAGTTCGACGTCGGCGCGAAGAGTGCCGAGGGCCGGCGCGAGGCCATCCATCAGCGAGGCTTCGCCTCCCTCCACGTCGATCTTGATCAGGCGTGCTTCTGCGAGCTCGTCCGGATACAGAATCCCCGGCAAAGGCAGGCCCTCGATCTCGAAGGACGAGTGCGTGCTCTTCGGCTGGACGGCGGAGGTGTTGCCGAGATTCGCCGCGTCCTGGAGGTAGAGGGTCAGAGAGCGGGCAGTGTCGGTGGCGGCAACGTTGACCGTACGGACGTTGTGACAGGCGTTGCGCCCGACAGCCTCGACGAGGCTGCTGTGGAAGGCGGGAGATGCCTCGACGGCGACGACGCGGCCGGCCGCTCCGACGAGGCGGGAGGCAAGGAGGGTGTAGTAGCCGCTGTGGGCACCGACGTCGATGAAGGTGTCACCCGGGGCGAGTCTCCCCCGGATCCAGGCCGTGAGGTGGGGCTCCCACACGCCGTGGAGGTAGAGGTAGCGCTGGATCAGGTCGTTGGTGGTGACGGCAACCAGGTCTCCGTCCCTGGTGCGGGTGACCGTGGTGCGGGGGTGGCGGGCCAACTCCTGATCGAGATATCGGATCAGAGGAGCGAAGGCGAGGGCGGGGGGCGCGTACCGGGCGTACGCGCGCAGGACGGTGACGAGCGGACGAGGCATGTGGGGCACGGCGGCTCCTTGAAGTGGCCCGCAGAACGGGTTGTCGGTGGGAAGCTGGTGGGAGGTAGTGGCCAGCGGCGGAGGGTGTGACGGTGGGGCGCGACGGTGTGCCGGTGGTGTTCTTGCTCGTCGGGCTGACGGGCTCGGGGAAGACGACGTATTCCACCCGCCGACTTGAGTCGGCAGGTGCCGTACGGCTGTCCGTGGACGAGGTGGTGCACAAACGGCACGGCCGGTACGGGGTGGACTACCCAGAGCCCACGTACTTCGAGAAGGAGGCCCCGATCGTCGCTGAGCTGCAGGAGCAGCTGGTGCGGCTCGTGGCGGAGGGCCGGGATGTTGTGTGGGACCACGGACTGTGGCCGCGCAAGCACCGGGACGAGATGAAGCAGCTGGTGGAAGCGGCGGGCGGACGGTGGCGCCTGCTGTACTTCCCGGTCGGCCGGGAGGAACTGCTCCGGCGGCTGGAGGAGCGCAACCGGCGAGAGGACGCGAACGCCCTGTTCGTGTCGCCGGAGGCGCTGGACGACTTCTTCGCGCGGTTCGAGGTGCCTCAGGGTGAAGGCGAGGAGGTCATCGCCCCGGACTGGCTGTGACCGCGGGCCGGGGGCCGCCAGGTCTCCACGATCTGAGTAGCTTCTCCCACCCACCAGGAGGGCTGGTGCATCAGGGAGACGGGCCTGAATGCCAGATCGGGATCGTGGACGTTGATCCGGCCGTTGTGCTGGTCGAGGTGATCCAGAATCCGCCGGGCCTCAGTGGGGATAGCCGGCGAGTCCGTCTGCCAGCTGCCGTCGAGGCTGTGCCGGTAACGGCGGTCGAGGTCATCGCGGATGTCCGCACGCCATTTGAAATGGTGGACGACGACCGGCGGGCGGTTGATGGGCCGGTGCCCGGGCGCACGGTGGTTCCCGGAGGACAGGACGACGCTGGAGTGCGCGAGGACGATCTTGCGTGGGTCGCCGCGCAGGAGACGGTGGGTGAGGAAGGCACCGAGGGGGTAGCCGGCGTCCAGTCCGGCGGCCGGGTCCCAGCCGGTGAGGGTGCCGTCGGCGCTGGCGCGGTCGAGCATCAGGCCACCCACGGTCTGAGTTCCGCGATGTTCGGCGTCGCGCAGGACGTCTGCCAGCGGTGCCGGGTAGGTGTGGAACTCGTCGGAATCCGCGACGAGGTGCCATCCGTCCCCGGCGATGCCGCGGAGCTCGGCGGTCAACTGGGGGTTGGTGTGTTCGTGCCAGGGCCCGCCGCTGACCAGAGCGGGGGCGATGCCCTCGCGGCGGCAGACATCACTGAGGAGTTCTTTCACGTCCTCGGTGACGTGGTCGGGGTAGTGGAAGCCGAGGGTGAAGCGCTCGATTCCGATCTCGCGGTAGTGGCGCAGCCAGGTCTCCAATAGGTCAGGTTCAACGGGGCCGATCAGTGCCACGAGCGTGGGCATCACGGTCATGGGGTGAGGTCCTTTGCATCGGTTAGTGCGGGAGGTGGACGAGGAACGCGGCCTGTTCAGCGGCGGTGGGTATGCCGATCTGCTGGGCGGCGTTCGGCCCAGGCCGCCTGGGCAGGCTGCTGGACAGGCGGTCCAGCTGTTCAGCGAGTGCCGAGGCATCGCCGACGGGGAACATCCGAGCCCAATCCCGGCCCCGCAGGCGTTCCGAGAGGCTTGGGTCGTGGTCGGAGGCCAGGAGCGGGACACCGAGCCTGACGGCATCGGCAAGAAGCCCGGACTCCTTGCCGACACCGGGATGGCGCGCGAGGACGGTTGCGTCTGCCGCGGCGTACACGCTGCGGATCTGCGCCTGCGTGGCCGCCGCGTGGGTGGCTTGGAGACGGACGCGGGGAAGGCTGCGCCACCTCCGCAGCAGCTGCTCGTCCAGGGGGGCGCCGATGACGAGCACGGTGAGCGGGCGGGTGATGCGGTGCAAGGCCGCGTCGATGGTCGCGAAGTCCTTGGAGGGCCACCAGCCGCCCACCAGGCACACAGCTCGGTCGGCAGCCTTCAGACCAGCCTCTTGCCTCGCGGCACAACGCTCGGTCTCGCTGATCCGGTCGCCGGAATCGGCCACCGCGAAGGGGCGGGTGCGGCACGGCAGATAGGGAAAGAGGGCGGCCAGGTCGTCCCGGACCTGGTCGGTCGGGGCGAGGAGCGTGACGCGGTCCCCGACCCGCCTGGTGATCTTCCCCAAGAGCCGGAGCGAGGAGTCCTCGGTGGTGTTGATCTCGTGGACGTAGCGGGCGTGCGGTCCGCCGAAAAGGCCGGCGGTCGTGTGGAGGGCCTCTCCGGCCGAAAGGACGGTGACCGGGTGGGAGCCCGCCACAAACCGCCCCGCACGCACCGCTGCGGACTCGGTCAGGCATCGGGCTAGCGCGGTGATCTGATGTGGCGCGCGACGCAGTTTCCTGGGCCAGTGCCGTGAGCGGAAGAGGGCCAAGGCGACGTCGGCCGTCGCCTCGGTGGCTCTGGCCGCGGCGGTCAAGATCCGGCTGGCCGTGCCGTGGGGCCGGTCAACGACTTGGGCCTGGGCCTTGACGAGGGCCGTACGAGTTTCAGCGGTGACGCCGTTCGGCACGATGACGACGGTCGGCTGGTGGGCGCTTGCCAGGGCGATGAGGGCGCCATGGTGGTGGCCGCTGGGGAGGTGCGCGTTGCGCTCGACGAGCACGAGCGTCGGCTTCATCCTGTCACCACTGCCGTGCTGTGGTTGGCGGTGAAGCGGGCCAGGAGCCACCCCGGGTCGTTGATGAGGTCCAAGTCATCGGAGCGGTCGCCCCGACCCGCGGCGAAGGCGATTCCCTCGTGCGCGCCAGCGACGGCGAATTCGGCGAAGTCACCACCCTGACCGCAGGACTTCCAGGCGTCCAGCCGGAGCCTGGTGCCCTCGTCGCTCATCCCGTACTCGCTGCCTTGGGAGAGCATGGCGCACTCCCGGAACGCAGCCTTCCAGGCGTGGTAGGGACTCTGATTGCAGCGGGTGGTGCCGGCGGCTTCGCGGCTGAACTCGACCCTCCCAGGCAGGGCCGCCAGCACGTCGACCGCGCTGCCGAGCTGGTAGAGGTCCGAGCGGCGCATCAGCTTCATCCCGCCGTACCCGTAGACGAGGCCGTTGAGCGGGTTCAGCGCGGGCCACACCCTCATGGACACGTCCCGCGCGAGGGGGGCGACCGTGCTGGGGTCGAAGTCCTCGCTGATGGCGAAGTCGCCATCGATGAGGAAGAACAGCTCGTAGTCGACCAGTTCAGCAGTCAGGCGGTAGGCGCGGCGCATGCCCCGAACACCATGCAGCCGCTTCGTGGGCCGGCGCAGCACTCGCTCGGCCCGGGCGTGGAGTTCATCGGCGAGGGGTTCGTCGTAGCTGAGCATGACGGCGTCGGTGGCAATCACGCAACCGCCTCCAGGTACCGGGCGGCCACCACGGCCGGGTTGAGTCCGGCCGTGGAGGCAAGAGCGCCCTTGGCCTGCGCGAGGTAGAAGTCTGCGTCGCAGGCGAGTCGTTCGACGAGAGCCACCGCTTCTGCGTCGGTGGTGAAGAGCAAGTCCGCGGCGATGTGCTCGGCGAACCAGTCCATCCTGGGCGCGATCACCGGCAGACCCATGCCCTGGCAATCAATTACCGACATCGCCCAGGGACAGCCGGGGCGGAACGGGCCGAAGCCGAAGTGGCACTCCTCCAACATCCGGCGGTAGGTGCCACGGTCGCCGCGGTCTGTGCGGACCTCGACGTTGGGGAGGGCAGCGAGTTCGTCACGCATCCGTTCAGGGCTGTCGTCCAAGGCGACCCGCTCGGGACTGCGGGAGCCGAAGAGGTCCATTACCCGGAGCCGTGCCTGCGTACGGGCCGTGAGCTGCTGGGCGAGCGTCACGAATCGGGGCGTGCCGTAGTGCTGGTAAAGCCTGTGGTTGTAGATGCCGGTCAGGGACGTGCCCGTCGTCATGGCGCTCAGCTCGGCCGGGTCGCGAACCAGGCGCTCGTCCCTGGGGGGCGGGACGATCCGGATCCGGTCGGTGATGTCGGTACCCGCACGGGCCGCGGCGTCCACAACCCAGGTAGCCGCCGTGGCCGAGTGCACCAGGATCCGGTCGCAGGCGGCCAGGCCCGCGGCAAAGGTGAGCAGGACGGGCCAACCCAGTCCTCGGTCGTCAAGGGCCGGATCGTGCAGCAACTGGCCGCGCCGCGGCGAGAAGGGAAGGTAGTGGCAGTAGCCGGCCAATAACGCGTCCGACTTCGCCTCCAGCAGGGCCGCGCGGACCGCGGTGGCGGCCTCGACCTGGTTGGCGACCACGACGTCGGGCGTCGTCCGGTCTATGAGCGCCACCAGCTCGTTCATGGTGGGGTCGAGCCTGGCCCTGTACTTGTTGACGGGCACCGCCGTCCGCTCGAAGCGGGCCCGCCCGTCGCGGACGCGGGCCGGCGCGGCCATCACGAAGTCGGCGCCCTGGTCCATCAATGCGGGGGCGAGGATGTCAGCGACGATCCATCCGGAGTCCGAGGCCAGTTTGTCAGGGTTCGAGATGTTCAGCAGATACAGGATTCTGGGCATGTACGGATCTCCTTACGAGCGGCGCCTTGGGTACGAGGCGCGGGCGGGTGGTGCGGCCTGGGGATGCACGTGTGCTAGGTGAGGGGGACTGGCTCTGTGGAGACGAGCCCGATGTCGACCAGGCGTCGACTGCCGGGCAAGGGCCACCTTCCGGCCGACCTGTCTTCCCGGGCGTTCTGATGGCTTGGGAGTTATGCCGGGTCCGGCTGGACGCGCGAGGGTCCGGGGACCGGATTCCCAAGGCTCTCGGCCTCAGGGGCCGCTGCCGAGGTTTCGGATCCGGCCAACAACAGTGCCGGGGCGGGGTGCTTGGTGCCGCAGCGGCAGGAGCACGTGGCAACGTCGTGCGACCCTCCGGCCGTCCGCTGCCCGTCGGCCGTGGCATTGGCCGCGGGCGGCTGCTCTTCGGCCGACTCAACGTCGGGGGCGACAGGCGCGGTCTCGCTCGGCACTGCGGCCTGCGCCTGTTGCGTGCCGGCGATAGGCAGGAACGCCAGCGCGAGTCCGATGGCATTTCCGGCCGCCAGGAGCAACCCCGAAATGACGTCGCCGTCGGGGGATAAGGGGAGATGGCGACGTCGGCGGCGGGGTAACCGGTGGGCCCCACCCGTCCGGGCGCTCACGACTGAGTCCTGGCGGTGTTCAGGTCGGCCCAGAGATGCCGTCCCCCGAGGCTGCGTCCAGCATCCCAGGCGCCCGTGCGCTGCGGGACCGGGAACAGGTGGGCACGGCCCTCATGGGTGTCGCCGACGTTCGTGTCCGCCCCCGGGAGGACGCGTCCGTTGGCGGGGTAGCTGTCGAAGTAGCTCTGCGGTCCGACCGCGGACGAGTGCGGCATCGTGCTTGCCCCCGGGGTCACCGGACGGTCTTCGGACCCGATGGGCCGGAGGCGGGCTCACCGGCTTGGCTGAAGAGCTCCAGGTACAGCTGACACGTCGCGGCGTCCCAGGTAGCGGCGGGTCCGTGCACGGAGCGGAAGAAGCTGGCGGGGTGTACCGATGAGGTTCGTGCGCTGGTGGTGCTCTGGCTCATGGCGGCCTCGGCGTCAGGTAGGGGGTGGGCTAGGGCGGCGCCGGATCCCCTGATGGAACGGGCACGGCTACCGTGCCGGGGCCCGTGTGCGAACCCGGCAATCCCGGACGACGACAGGCAGTGACAAAAGATCTTGAAGTGACGAGTCGTCATCTCGGGGCGATAGATAGAGTGCCCTCGACACACCGGGTGCGCAACAGGATCACCCAATAAGATTTCAACTCACCCTCGACGCATGAAACCCGGAACGGGCACAATGCGACCCAGGGGCAGCCCACCTGCACCCGTAGGTGACACCACGTCACTCGCCAACAGATCAGGGGAAGATGTGCCGAACCAGAGGGCGAGGCCCACCCTTCGGCGCCGCAGGCTCGGAGAGCAACTGGAGGCGCGGAGGGCGGCCGCCAATCTTTCCCTGGAGGCGGCTGCGGCACTTATGGGGTGGGACAAGTTCAAGCTGTCCAAGATCGAGAACGCCCGCCAGCACATCGCCGCCCGAGATGTCGAACTGCTCCTCAGCCACCACTATGGCGTCGAAGATGCCCAGTTCATCAACTCCATGACGGCCCTCGCCCGGGACACGGGCAAACGCGGCTGGTGGGCAGGCTTCGGCGCGGTAGGCGACTCCTACGAAGATCTACTCAGCGTCGACGACGACGCATCTGACATGCGCTTCTACTCGTCCGACCTTGTCCCCGGCCTGCTGCAGCGCGGCCCGTACGCAGGCCAAGTGATCAACTCGACGGCCATAAACCGGAGCGCCGAAGACAAAGAGGGGTTCGTCAGACTCCGGCTGGCGCGCCAGTCGGTCCTGGAGCGCTCCCCCAACCCCCTGCGCCTGTGGGCGGTCATCGGCGAGGCCGCCTTGCGGCACACGTTCCCTGATCCGGACGCCATGCGCGACCAGCTCGCCTACCTGCTGGAAGCGTCCACCCGCACGAACATCACCGTCCAGGTGATGCCGCTCCTCAACGGTGCCCACCCGGGCATCGCCGGGATGTTCAATATCATCAGCTTCCCCTCGCCGTGGCCGACCGTGGTCAACCTGGAAAACCTGAGAGGGGGCACCTTCGTGGAGGGGACGCAAGACGTAGCGATCTTCGAAGACGCCTTCTCACAGATCGTCGCCAACGCCCTCTCGCCGGACGAGTCGCGCGACACGATCAAAATGATTCTGAAGGAGCAGCACGCATGAGCGCCCCAGCCCCCGACAGCACCCGCTGGTTCAAGTCGTCGCACAGCGCCGGTGTACAGGACTGCCTGGAGGTCGCCGTGGCCCCGGGCACCGTGTTCGTCCGCGACTCGAAGAGGAAGACCGGCCCCATCCTGGAACTGGCTCCGACAGGCTTCGCCAAGCTGGTCGCCTTTGTCGCCCAATCCGGCAGCTGAGGCAAACGCGCCCGAAGCAAGTCCGCCTCCCCCAACCACAGGGGCAATGGGGAGCAGACCCCCGCCCCGCCTCAGCCGCTGGCGGTCGACGCCGGCCGCCACGGCACGCTGACAGATGGTGCAGTTGCCCGGGACTTCTACAGCAGACCGCAGCCCCCGGCCACCGGGGGCGCAGACCCACCACGGTGACGAGCGTGGGTCCGCTCCACCGGGGCGATCAGCCGTTGACATCCTGAGCGCTGTCGGCGTAGCTCTTGAAGACTTCAAGCTCGTTCGGCTCGAAGCGACGGATGCCCCCACGGACGGAGTCGTAGCCGGCCACGACGGAGGTCGCGGTGGCGTAGAGGTGCTGGTCGTCCCTGACCTCGAAGTGGAAGGTGAGGGAGACGCGCTTGACGTCGGTCACCCAGGCTTCAATGCGGACCGGGGTTTCCCAGTTCTCCAGCGGGTACAGATAGCGGATGGTCTGTTCCCGCAGGAGGAAGTTCCTCGCCAGACGCTCCGCAGGATCACTGGGGACCAGCATGCTGAACATCCGCATGCGGGTTTCCTCAAGCAGGACGCCGTAGCGGGAGCTGTTGAGGTGGCCGTTCGCGTCGAGGTCCGAGAAGCGGATGGGGCAGTCGTAGACGTGTCGGGACACGGTAACTCCTGAGGGTTGTGTGATGTGCGACGCCTTCCGGGAGTCGGCCCGCCCAGACGTTCCGTACCGTCCAGGCGGCCCCATCCCGGCTCCCGCCTCGCACGGAGATGGCGCCGGTCGTGACATTAAGTTGCTTCTGACGGACTATCGGCCAACCACGCCCACTAGTGGGGCCGCGTCTCGACCTCTCGGAGGTCGTCGAAGATCTCGCGGAGCAGCGCGGCCCGGAGGTCAGCCTGGGGAAGCTGACCGTGCAGTCGGCCGAGCGCCAGTTGGTCAGCGTCCGGCAAGGATGCTCGCAGAAGCAGCTTCAACTCCGCCCGGGCATCGGGGTCGAAAATCGGCGCCTGGACGCGGTCGACCACGGCGCCGGCCCCCAGCTGCGTGACGCCCCATTCCCCGGGGGCCTCCTGGATGGCCCACACCACGGAGTGGTTCTCCGGCGACAAGGTGAGTCGACACCCCGGTCCTGCCAGCGCGCTGAGCGCGGGCAGCGGGATGCCGTCGGGGCCCGCGAGCGCTGCCGCCTCGTCCGCGCTGTCGACGACCAGGCGGGCGGTGAGCGCGCGGGCCGCACGGCGGCGGGCAGCATCGGCTTCGGCCTGGGAGGAGGGTTGCGGGGCGGCAGGTGGACCAGCGTCAGCATGCGCCCACGCGTTGCGTTTACCGCCCAGCGCGTCAGTCTCCTCGTCGGAGTCCTCGGCCTCGACCCAGGTGATCACCACGAACCGGTGGGACGGCATCGATGCCGGATACAGGACGTGGGAGACGACTTCGACGGTTTCCCAACCCAGGGCCGGGATGATCATCCGGAAGACGTGACCGTCCCGATCCGCTTCCAGATCACCCTGTGTGCACCAGATTCGCTCGACGTCCGGATCCAGCCGCACCTCGGCGATCAATTCGACGAGCTCGTCGTTTCCCTTGTGCGTGGCCTGGGCGAACTTCAACAGACGGACATAGGCGCCGGCGTGCATGTCCCAGTCGTGGTACTGCGTGCGGGCCTCGGGATTCGTCAGCGCCCACCGCATCAGGTTTGCCCGCGACTCCATGACCCAGGGCCACCACTCGGCCATGGCCTGGTTGTAGGCCAGGACGTTCCAGTTGCGGTCGGTCAGGTAGGTGGGCGAGGGCATCTGTCGGTCAATCAGGAGTCGTAGCGCTCGGCGTAGCTCCGGACTCGCGTCGATCTGAGGATCACTGAGCGTGGTACCGACGTTGTACAGCAGCAGAGCGTGCCGCTCACTCTTGTCGAGCCCCAGCAGGTCCGCGAGCGCCTCGCACTGGCTCTTCGTGAACCTCGGGGCCGCGGCGCCCTTCTCAACGTTCCGGTAGGTACGCACTCCCATACCGAGGGCCTTCGCCACCGGGGTCTGGGTGAGCCCCGCCGCGTGACGCCATCGCTTCAGCCAGCCACCGAATCCAATGAACTGACCGGCGATTTCTCCACCAAGCGTGCCGCCCTTGTTCTCGGCGTGATCATCGCCGAAGGGGACTATCCCCTGAGCAACCATGAGGCCCTTCCTTTGTCTCGTCCACAGGGCGACACCCGGGCCGAGGGCATGAAAAAGAGGGGGCAGCACGGATGCTGGCCCCCCGGCCGGATGTCTCCCGCAAAGACGATACGACGACCTTGGTTGCTTTCCACAATTTGTGGCCTCAGACACAGGCGTTTTGGTTAAACGTGCAACCACGCAGGCCGCCTCCACCTCGCCATCCGTGACGAACATGGACATTCCCCGACCGACAAGCTAACCATGATCAGGAAAGCGGCAAATCCTTGCCGGTTTTTCTTGCAAGCCCCCTAATGATCATTAACTCCCCCCGCAGGCATTCCCCCTGGGTGGCGTTCGTGCGAGCAACCCCCTTCGGAATGAGCGTCGTTGATGCACCACCTCATCAGGCCCACACACATCCCACACATCCTTCTACGCGCGTGGATTCGGCCACGAGACGCCGTTGACGAAGGCTTTGCCTGCGGGCTTAAATCCAGACGAGACCAGCCGGTACAGAGCCTCAGCCTGCCGGTTCAGAACGTGGGGGCCCTCTTGAAGATCTTTTCCGCCGCGCTCGGCGCGCACCACACCGGTGTCCGTGCGCGGAGGATCACAACGAAACACAGCAGCACCTGAGCGAAATGATTGACGCAGACAACCTTTCACGCTCTGTAGAGCCAGGTCTGGATCCTGCGCGGGTGTCTGCGTATGTTCGTCGTCCCCCACCGGGAGGCAACCCGGGAGACCGAGAAGGGACCACATGCAAGAACCACCGAGCGGCTAGTCCGTAAAAGCAAACAGCGCCCGGGAGAGGCAACTCCCGGGCGCCGAACGCGAAGAGCCACATCTCCAGCCGAGGCAACGGTCGGAGAGACCCATCATCACCGCGCCGGCCCTTTCCACGGGGCACACCGGCTGCGGCATCACTCAGGGAGAGTTTTGCATGGGCACGCCCCTGCGCGAAAGGCCGGACCCTCTGGCCGCCTCCGCGGACTGTACGGCGGACGCCGCCCATCCGCCCCTCTGGCACGGGAGTGAAGCCTGATGGCACGCATCCGCACCATCAAGCCCGAGGCTTTCGAATCCGAGGATCTTGCCTCCGTCACCGTCACCGCGGTGCTCACCTTCTTCGGATTGCTGACCCAGGCGGACGACTCCGGTCGGTTCCGCGACCACCCGGCCGTCATCGCCGGGCGACTGTGGGCGCTGCGCCCGGAGCACACTCCCGCCCATGTCGCCCACGATCTGGAGCAGCTGGCCGCAGCCGGCCTGGTGTGCCGGTACACCGGCTGCGACGGCAAGTCCTGGCTGCACATCGTGACCTGGGACCGGCACCAGAAGATCAACCGCGCTTCGGAATCCCGACTGCCCCGCTGCCCCACCCACGAGGCGGCCAAGGCGTGCGGCGAGTGCGACCGCCCCCGCTGCCGCACCGAGACCCATGCGGCGGCCCACGAGCCGCCCGTCGGCGGGGGCGACTCTGCGGCAACTCACGGAGTGCTCACCCGAACCGGTCCGTCCGATTCGACCGCATCCACGCCCACGGTGATGCGCGCCACGCCCACCCATGGGGATGAGACTGCGGCCGCAACACCCCCGAGCCCTCCCATCGAGAGCCCCGCGAGGAAAGCCGCAGGCCAGGGCGTTGCGCCGCAAGCAGGCGACGTGACTGACGCCACATTCACTGAGGGTTCGCGGTCTGGATCTAGGATCTTGGATCCTGGATCTCCCCGTAGGGGGCGCGGGACGCCCACGCTCAGCTCCTCCTCGGAGGAAGCCCTGGAAGCGGCTGAGGCGAGCGAGTGGTCGGCGAAGGTCCTGATGGCCGAGTACCTTCGCGGCTGCCCCGGAGGACGTCCCCCGAAGAAGTTCCTCGGGCACCTCGGCAAGGAGATCCGCTCGCTGCTGGACGAGGGCTACGGCCCCGACGTCCTGAGACCGGCGCTGGAGCGGCTGCGCTCCAAGGGGCTGAACCCCAGTGTCCTGCCGAGCCTAGTCAACGAACTTCTCAATGCCGGGCCTGCGCCGTCGTCGAGTTCGAGCCCGTCCTCCGCCTCCGGCGCGGGGCCCTGGGCCAACGCCTCCCCCGCGTACACGCCGTACCGCAATCCCACTGAGCCGACCGGCACCTTCGGAGTCGCCCTGTGAACCGCACCAGCCTCGCCGACCCCCAGACCACCGCGGACAACGCAGCGATGGCCTGGATGCGGCGCAAGCTCGCCGAGCGCAGCATCGACCCCAGCGCCCCCGTCGCAGACACCCCGGAAGCGATCCCCGCCTTGGAAGCCGCTCAGCTGCGCATCCCGCGCGACTACCGAGAGGCCCAGGTCGAGCACCCCGCCGTAGCCGAGTGGGTCCGCACCATCGCCGACAGCGCAGTCGGCCACGCGGCGAGCCCGCTGAACCCGCACTTCGGGGCCGCCGGGCAGCGCGAGATCACCCATGGCCGCAGCCTGCTGCTGTGGGGGGCCACCGGCCCCGGTAAGACGCATCAGGCGTACGCCGCGATCCGCGCCCTGACCGCGGCTGGGTGCGGAGTGCGCTGGCACGCCACAACTGCCGCAGACCTGTATGGCGCGATGCGAGCGCGCGGGGGCACCGATCCGGAGTACCTGCTGCGCCGGATCGTGCGGATGCCGCTGCTGCTCCTGGACGACCTCGGCGCCGCCAAGGGCTCGGCGTGGACCGAAGAGATCAACTTCCGCCTGCTGAACTGGCGAGCGCAGAACCAGCTGCCGACGATCATCACCACGAACCTGCCACCGGTCCGCATGCCGAAGATGGCCCCCGGCCAACCGGTACTGCGGGACCAAGTCGGCGACCGCGTGCTGAGCCGCCTGTCCGGCATGTGCTTGCCGGTCCACATCGATGGACCCGACCGCCGCTACCGCGCCGCCTGACCCGCCGCGCCCACCACCTTCCACCGCCCGGCCCGCGAGCCGGCCCGCGGGCACCCGCCGCCGCGTGCCGCCCCCGCTCGCCGCAGCCCGGCATGCCCTGGAGACCCTCCCCATGCGCCACATCACCACCAACACCCAGCCGGTCTCGGAACTGCGCGGCATCGCCGACATCTCGTGGCACGCCCGCGGGAAGTGCCACGACCTCACCCCCACCGAGGCCGACCGCCTGTTCTTCTCCGCACCGCGCGCCCACACCCCTATCGCCGAGGCAAAGACGCTCTGCGGTGCCTGCCCCGTACGCCAGGACTGCTTCACGCACGCCTTGGACAACGACATCCGCTGGGGCATGTGGGGCGGCCTGACCGAGGCGGAACGCAAGCCGTGGCACGCCAAGGTCGCCAAGCGCCTCGACTACGCCCGAGTCCGCGCCGCACTCATGGGCCGCGACGTCCACCTCACCGCACCCGAACGCGACACCGTCACCCGCGCCGCCTATCTCCGCGGCTGGAGCGCCCAGCGTCTGGCCTACGCACTCCGCATCGACCTCGACCATGCCCGTGACCTGCTGCGCGAAGCCCGCCACGCCGTGGCCGACCGCGACCGGTACTGGCAGGTCCCTGCCGCGGAGAGCGAGGACACCAGCTCTCCGGACCAGGGCGAGGAGGCCGACGGCGAGACCGCACCTGCGGAAACGATTTGCCAGGTGCCCCGCCAGGCCCAGACGCACGAACTGATCAATGCCCTGAGGAAGGCGGCTTGAACTGCCCGCCCGCCCGACCACCAGCGGACACACCCCGCATCCCCCAGCAAGCCCGGAGAAAGGGAGCCCTTGACCGAGGAGAACGCCGACCGATACGCCCTGATCGCTGCCGGGACAGTGATCATCGTCCTGACCGGCGCCGGATTCTGGCTCTCCTACGCCCACCTCGCCGAGGTCGCCGGGCGTCACGGTCTGCACAGCTCGCCGATCCGGCAGTGGGCCTGGCCCGCCACACTGGACATGTTCATCGTCGCCGGCGAGCTGCTGATGCTGCGGGCAGGACTTCGGCGGGTCACGGACTGGTGGGCGGTCGGACTGACGGCTGTCGGGTCACTCGGATCGATCGCCCTGAACGTGGCCGGCGTGAGCGGCACCACGACCGGTCCGGTTCCACTCCTCGACTACCTGGTCGCGGCGGTCCCACCGACCGCCGCCCTGCTGGCCTTCGGCGTCATGATGAGGCAGATCCAGCAACGTGTCGCCAGGCCGATCCGGACCGGCCGGACCGGGGCCCGGACCGGACCCAATCCGGACCGGACCGACATCCCCACCACACCGCCCCGCCCCGGACCGAAACCCGGACCGGACCCGGACTCAGGCCGGACCACCGGACGGCCGGACCGCACGGAAACCCGGACCGGACCCAACCCGGACCGGACCGAAACGCCCACCACGCCGCCCCGCCCCGGACCAGTCCGCCCCGGGACCGTCCGGGCCAGAGTGCACACCGGACGGGGGGATCGCCGGACCGGACCGCGGCGCCTCTCTGAGGCCGAGGTCGTCGAGCAGGTCCTCCCGGACGTGCCTGCGGTCCTGGCGGCCGACGGGAACGAGCAGATCACCAGGGCACAACTGCGGAGCATCATGCGTGCCCGCGGAATCCCCCTCGGCAACGAGCACATCGGTCCCGTCCTGACCTCGCTCCGTGCCGCCACCGCCCCCACCACGTCCTCCGAAGGAGCCACCCGCTGATGAAGACATGCGACCGATTCACCGACCTGAAGGCTGGATACGAACGCGACATCGTCTTCTTGCGGAACCATGCCGCCCTTCACGCGGGAAGCATCGCCTCGAAGTCGAGTACGCGTCACGCCTTGGCGGTGAAGCAGAACATGGCCCGGGCGCTCACCCGCCATTTCGCGCGCTGCCCCCTCTGCACGTGAGCCCGTTACCCGTACGGCGGCCCGGAGCAGCGCCCGGGCCGCCCCTCCCCGTTTCCGCACCTGACCCCCGAAAGGGCCGAACCGCGCATGACCTCAGCCGAGCACTCTCCGGAAACGGAGCAGACCCAGCGCGTCGGACCGGCCGAGTCGTCCCGCCATGACGGCCGTTCCTCGAGTACCAACTCGTCCCCGGAAGGAGCAAGTTATCGGCCAAGACGCTCTTCCCCGTCGGGGAAGAGCGCCATGGCCAATCCCGCCCCAGGGGTGGCGGGAGCGGACCGGAGCCAGGGGGCACCGGTCCACCAGACAGCGACCGAGGGCGGATCGCAGCCAGAGGAGCAGCCCGCGCCGCGCCGCAACCGCCGCGCCACGAAGAACGCCTCGCGCAAGCGCTCGCCGAAGACCGCCGCCGACAAGCGCAGCTACGTGTGCAGCGTCCGCCTCAACAACGCCGAGAAGCACCAACTCGCCACCGCTGCCGCAGCAGCCCGCACGAGCCTGCCCGCGTTCCTCGCCCGCAGCGCCCTCACCGCCGCCCGCGACCCCGAGCATGCCGCCGGCGCCATCGCCGGCGAACGTGAGCTGATCTCCGAGATGTTCGCCGCCCGCCGGCACCTCGGCCACGTCGGCAACAACCTCAACCAGCTGACCCGCGCCATCAACTCCGGTGACCGACCGACGGACGCCCACCTCGACGCGGTACTGACAGCCGTACGCCGTGCCACCGACCGGGTCCAGGCCGCCACCGACCGACTCCTCGAACACCGCTAGGAACACCCCACCGTCATGGTCCCCAAGATCCACAAGCGCGGGGCGCGCACCATCGGCCTGCTGTACTACCTGTACGGACCCGGCAGAGCCGAAGAGCACATCGACCCGCATCTCGTGGCGTCCTGGGACCACGCCGCCCCCGACCCCGGCCGCGACCCCGAGGCCACGTACCAGCAGCTGCAGCAGCTCCTCGACCAGCCCTTGGCCCTGCTCGACGAGAACGAGCGCCCGAAGAAGCACGTGTGGCACCTGTCCGTACGCAACGGCCCCACCGACCGGATCCTGTCCGACCAGGAGTGGGGCGACGTTGCCCGCCGCATGGTCGCCGCCGCCGGCATCGACGACCCCGAGCAGGGCGCGGGCTGCCGCTGGGTCGCCGTCCGGCACGCCGCCGACCACATCCACATCCTGGCCACCCTGGTGCGTGAGGACGGCTACCGGCCGGACCTCGACTTCGACGCCGTCCGCGTCCAGGCCGAGGCCCGCCGCCTGGAGCAGGAGCTCGGGCTTCGCCGCCTCAACCCCGGTGACGGCACCGCCGCCAAGCGGCCCACCAGCGCCGAGCGTCACAAGGCTGCCCGCCAGGGCCGCGAGCGCACCGCCCGGGAGGAACTGCGCGAGACCGTCCGTCGGGCCGTTGCCGGCGCCAAAAACGAGACGGAGTTCTTCGACCGCCTGAGCACCGCCGGTGTGCTGGTCCGCACACGTGTCGCACCGTCCGGTGACCTCCTGGGGTACACGGTCGCGCTGCCCGGAGACGTCAACGCTCAAGGTGAGCCGGTCTTCTACCCCGGCTCGAAGCTGGGCCCGGACCTGTCCCTGCCCCGGATCCGGGAGCGCTGGTCTGGCCGCGGCACCGGCCCGGTATCCGAGCAGACGGTGTCGTCGGGGCCCGCATCGGCGCGGCGCCGGGCGAGCACGGCGCTGTGGCAGGCGGTGCTGGTCATGGACAGGGCGGACGACGGGGTGGCCGCGGCCTACATCGCGGCTGCCGGGGAGGTCCTGGACGCGCTCGCAAAGACGTCCGCCGCCCACACCCGGCGCGAACTACGGGAAGCCGCGTTCGTGTTCGAGCGGGCCTCCCGCTCGCATGTGCGGGCCGAACGAGGGCACGACCGGGCCCTTCGCCAGGCTGCCCGCGACCTCGTCCACAGCGGTCCGGCACTCGGGCGAGGGGAAGACGGCGCGACGACCGCGATGGTGATCGACGCCGTGTTCTTCCTAGTGACCGTGGCCGCGCACTGGCACGGGAAGAAGGCACACGCCCAACAGGCCGCCGCCGCCCAGCTGGCCGCCGTGCACCTGCGCACGGCCTACCGGGCCGCCGCCGCGCAGCCAATGGGTGTGCTGGCCGTACGAGGCCGGTCGCTCGCTCTTCCGGTGCTGCGCCGCCAGGTCCTCCGAGTCCGGGAAGCACTGCCGTCGGCGGTGGCGGAGCAGGTGCTGGCGGAAGCCGGGTGGGCAGCGCTGGCAGCGACCCTGGCCGATGCCGAGGCGGCCGGGTACGACGCCACCGCCCTGCTGGCCGACGCGGCTGCCCGCCGAGAGCTGGCGAGCGCCGAGTCGATGTCCGACGTGCTGGTGTGGCGGCTGCGCCGCGCCGCGGACCTACCGGCCGACGCCCAGGTGACGCCCATGCCCGAGGGCGGCTCCGTCCAATCGGACCCCGCCGGGCGGAAGGCCGGGAACCCGGCCGCGAAGGGCCCACAGCGCCGCCGGAGGTGACTGAGCTTTCAGGAATACGTGAGTTGCCGCAGGTGGGGGCGGTGGGGCACGCTTCATGACCCGCCGCCGTTGCGGGGAGCCAACTGGGAGGGGAGTCCGAGTGTTCGGTCGTAGGAAGGCGAAGCAGGAGCGTGGGCAGACAGGGCCAGCGGGCGTCCCGTGGTTGGCGTACCCGGAGCCGCAGTGGCCCCAGCCCGCCCAGCCGACGCCCGAGCCCGCACCGGCCGCTCCGGTAGTGGACGACTTCCTGCCTCCGGACTTCCGGATGGACACCGACGACGAGCTGGCCGGCCGGTTCATGCCGTGGCGCCGCCCCCTCGTCGTCGACGGTGAGGTCCGCGCCTGCCCGCAGTGCGAGCGGTACCGGGACTGGGTGATTCTGTGCACCCAGGGCCGGATCTGGCTGCGCTGCCGCGACGGACACGAGACCCTGGAGCCCCGCCTGGACGTGGCCTGGTACAACCGCAACAGCGGACCGAGCAATGGCAAGTTCGGCACGCTTGAGGAGGGCCTGCGCTCCCTCGACCACTGATCCGGCGCCCGGTGTCCCCCAGGAACCCCTGTATTCCTGCCCTGCCGCTCGGAGGAGGCGGCCACGGTCAGCCCACTCGTATCCGACCCAGGGAACCTGTATGCGCCTTCGCCATTCCGCCATCCTCACCAGCACCTGCCTCGCCCTTTGGCCTCTGACCGGCTGTTCCACCCCGCCCTCCGACAGCACGCCCACCGCGACGTCGGAGCAGCTGGAGGAGAGGTTGCTCACCGCCGACGATCTCGGCCCCGGCTACGCCTCCCGCCCCGCCGCAACCACGGCCTTGCCCGAGACGTCCGTCGAGGGGTGCCCGCAGCTGGAGCAGCTGGGCAGTGCCGCGGACAACCCGTACGCGATGTTCCCGACCCAGGGAAAGCGTGTGTTCGTCGGCCCCGGCGGCACCCAGCTAACCGAGGAGCTGTACTCCGCACCGCCGAAGGAACTTTCCGCGGGAGTCGGGCGGATCATGACCGCTATGGCTGCCTGCCCGTCGTACCAGCTGGTCACCGCCACCACCGTGGCGGAGGTCCGTACCCAGGCAGTGCGGGCGCCCCGTCTCGGTGACGAGCAGTGGGGACAGGTCCTCACCATCACCGCCGGCGGGCGGCGCACCGTCGTCCAGCAGACCGTAATTCGGGACGGGGCCCTGCTCCTGGTCGTCTCCGGCAGCCCTGCGGAGGTCATGGTCCACGGGCAGACCGCCCTGGCCAAGGTGACGACTCGCTGAGCGACTGCTCGAGATCCGAGTCGTTGCTCTGGAGCTCTGTCCTCGTTGAGTGGGGGTGGAAGAGGGAAAGAAGGCGTTGGTCCAGGAGCTGGCCGAGGGCGTGCTCTTGGCCCAGATGCAGCGGCAGATGGCGACGCAGCCGCAGGCCGCCTTGGAGAGTGTGGAGCGCTTCGTGCTGGTGATGCACGAGATGTCGGGGAGTGCCATCGACACCGCGTTGGCGGCCGGTGTGGGCTGGCATGAGATCGGACGGGCTCTCGCCTTGCTGGAGAACTCCGGGATTCTCTTGCGGCAGGCAACAGCACTGCTGCTTGGTCGGCCTGCTGCTGATCGTGCTGCCGAGCAGGAGATGCTTGCCCTCGCCCTCGGGGAAGAACACGTCGATGGCACGGGCGAAGAGCGCACCAACGAACAGAGGACCACCGTGTCCGCTGTCGAAGACGTCTGGGCAACGGCAGTGGCCCGGTTTCAGCAGAACACCCGTGTCAATGTGCCGATTTCCCCGATGCGGAATCTCAGGATGTCGTCCGACCGGTTCACGAGCGGGCCGGCATAGGCGACCAACCCCACTCGTGCCGCCGACTCCCCGCCCGCCCCGCACGCACAAGCGCTGAGGCCAGGCGGGGCGTCGGGCGTAGATAGGGGTGCGTCGATCCGCCAGAGTCTCATGTCGATCAATGACCGCAGCGAGACGCAAAGGCCGACGGCCGGACCCAAAAGGGGTCCGGCCGTCGGCAAATCAGGCAGTCGGCTTCACAGTGAGCTGGCCTGCGCTGCTCCCCGGCAGGGTGTGGCGGAGCACCGGTGCGGGCGAGGCCAGAGAGCTGGCAAAAGCAGCAACGAGATCATGCGGCGTACTCGCGGAGAACATGGCGGCCCACAGCAGTCCGGCGCCCATCCTCGGTTCGCACCACGCCTGCCACCCCGCTGCCTCTCCCTCAGGATCGAGGACGAGCGGGTCGCCGTCCTGGATGCCCTCGGCCGGCAGCGTCGTGAAGGCCATGCTGGCCGCCATCCGCGGGTCGGACATGACGGCCGGAGTATCGACGTCGCGGACCCAGCCAGCGCCCGCCAATGCGTCGAGCACCGCCTGCGGTCCGGCGTAGCCGTGGGCGGGATCCGGGCGGTCCTCCAGCGCGAACAGGAAGTCGGTGACGGCCTCGTGCGGCGTGCCGGCGGAGAAGTAGGCGCTCCACTGGGGAAGGCTCTCGGGTGTGGCGCGGGCAGAGACCGTCCATGCCACCGGCTGGTCGCCCAAAAGGATGGGCTCGTCGGCCAGTACCCACTGCGCCCAGCTCAGCGCGTCCGGAGCAACGTACAGGACAGTGCTGCGAAGAACCTGCCGGGCGTCGTCGGACTCATCCGGCTCGCGTCGGCCCCGGACGAGCGTGAGGCTGGTCCAGCCCGCAGCAGCGAGGTGGGAGCCGACCTGGTCGGCGAGGAGGCCGTCGTCACCGGCGAGATGGCGTGGGGTGACCCAGTACGCGGGAAAGGAAGAGGAATCAGGGGACGGGGGCAGAAGTGCTCCTTGGCGTTATGGGATTTGACGGCGCGTACCGGCGTCGGAGACGGCGCGCAGCCGCCGTCTGCAGGCCGGCGGCTCGACAGGAGGCATCCAGGTCAGGGACTCGGCGACCGGCCGGGGGAGGTATCCGTACTGCACCGCCTGCGCGTCCTCGGCCAGATAGACGACCGGTCGGCCGTCCTGGTCCGTGTCCGCGGTCACGGTGCCCATCCTGTGGGCCATGGGAGCGAACGGGTTGATCCCGAGCCGGACGCGGGCGGAAGGATCCGCCATGGACAGGTGTTTCATCAGATCGGCGACGGTCATCTCGGCGCCGAGCTCGACTTCAAGGGTCACGGTTCTCCTCACGGGTGGAACTCGCTGTGGTGGATGCGGATGTGCATCGCGCGGCCTGCGGGAGCAGACCACGGTGGAGGAAGAGCGTGGGTGCTACAACCGGCGAGCGGTGGCGAGCACCTCGGAAACGATGGCGGCCACGAACCGTGCAGGGGTCTGCGGATCGAAGACGACGCGGTAACCGGGAACCTCCGCGGTGCCGGTGACAGCGAGGACCCAGCCCTCCTCCTCAGCTCCGGGCCGTCCATCGGGAAACCAGCCGAGATACAGCCTCCCGTCAGCCGAAGAGATATGGGTGTCGGCCCGGTCATCGACGATGAGGTTGAAGTCGCCGTTCGCCTCAGGGAAGCAGTCGATGACCTCGGTCGCCTGCCCGGGGCCCAGAAGCCAGCTATGCAAACGCAACTTCTCGATACTGGTGCGGAATCCGGCGTTTGACAGTTCCACCGTCACAAGCATCACCTCTCTGACCTGGGAAGACTCCCAATCATGGGAAGGTCGTCTAGGTTGACATGCAGTGCAGCGCCGCACCAGCCCTTGCAGGATCTTTCCTGTCTGCCACCGGCGAACTCGACTTTCCTGGTGTGCTGTAGGGCCTCACGTTTCGCTGCACAGTCTCATCCTCTGGTTCATATCGACTGCATTTATGCAGCGCTCATGAGACAAGCAGGCCGGCGCGTTCACCCTTTCGAGCTACCTCGCTTCTCGGTTAGGTGCGTTCTCTCGGCGGTGGGCAGTCTGGTCGTACGGACCATGGTCTGGATGGGGGTACGTCGTGGGCATTGCTGCGGAAGTCGTGGCCAGAGTGCGCTGCGATAACGGCGACGCTGTTGAGGAGTACGTCTGGTCATCCGTTTCCGAGGAGCGGTTGGCCTCTGCAGCACCGTGGCGGATGTTTCGCTGGTACCGAGGGCAGAAGCACTACTCGGGTGCCTATTGGTCAGCGACTTTGCGGAGCCACGTGATCTACGAGTCGCGTCTGGAGCTGGCTCGACTGCTTTTCGCGGATTTCGATCCCAGCGTGCATGGAATCGTGGCTCAGCCGTTCCTGCTTCAGACCGTCCTGGAGGGGAAGCTCCGCAGGCACGTTCCCGACTTTCTCCTCCTCACCGATGAGGTGCCAGTGATCGTCGACGTCAAGCCTCTGCATCGTCTGTCCAGGCCCGAGGTCGTGTTCACTTTCGGTTGGACCCGGCGGGCGGTGGAAGCGCGTGGATGGAAGTACGAGGTCTGGAGCGAGCCTCCGACCGGAGAGCTGGAGAACGTCCGATTCCTGGCGGGCTTCCGCAGGGAGTGGCTGTTCAGTACCGCGCTGTTACAGGACCTTCGCGAAGCCGACCTTCATGGAGTGCCCTTGGGGCAGGCTGCTTCGTACTTGCCTGTGCATCCGGCCTCCCAGGTTCGGTCAGCCATCCATCATCTGCTCTGGACGCAGAGTCTCGTTACCGATCTTGACCGGCCACTGCGGCCCTCCCACATCCTGTGGCAGGCAGCATGAGCAGGGCCGGTGCTCGTGTAGGGGTCGGTACGCGATTCCGCTACGACGGGGAGACCGTCGAAGTGGTCGAGCTGGCGGCGACGACTGCGGGGAACGAAGTGGTCCTCAAGGACGGGCATGGGCGCGTCCGACGGCTGTCCTTGAAAGAGCTGTTGTTCTCCGATCGTGCCGAGATCGTCCCTGACCAGGCCGGTCCGTCAGCAGAGGACGCCGGGGAGATCGCCTCGGTTGTCCTGAGTCAGCTGCGTGCTGACGAGCGCCGGAAAGTCCTGGAGCGAGCGGAGCATGTCCGCGAGGTCCTGACGGGCTACCGCTCGGGCAGCGCGGAACTCCCACGCGAAGGGGAGCCACGCACGGAATACGGGGCGAGTGAGCCGGCCGAGGCCCGGTACGCGGCGAAGGCTCGGGAACTGGGAGTATCGGTTCGGTCGGTCAAGCAGTGGGTCGCGGACTTTCGGCGCCATGGTGAGGCCGGCCTCGTCTCAAAGCGTGGTCTGTCCGTGCCGAGGCAGCCGTCGGTCGATGACCGGTGGGTGGAGACCGCTCTGGAAGTGATGGTCGAATACACCGGCCAGTCGAAGCCGTCGCGGACGCTGGTGATTGAGCGGACGCGGGCGCGGGTGGTTGCCCGGTTCGGTCCGGAGGTGGTGCCGCAGCCGAGCCGGGCGACTGCGTTTCGAGTGCTGGAGGGTCTGGAACGGCGGCATCCGTTGTTCCGGCTGAGTGCGAAGCGGAACCGGGACATCGCCGACCGCCCGGAGGGCGCGTACGGAAAGCTGCGGCCGACGCGGCCGGGCGAGTACCTGCTGATGGACTCGACCCGGCTGGACGTCTTCGCGTTTGACCCGGTCACGCTGCGCTGGGTACAGGCGGAGCTCAGCGTCGGGATGGACTGGTACACGCGGTGCATCACGGGGATCCGGGTGACACCAGTCGCAACGAAGTCGGTCGATGTCAGTGCCGTGCTCTACCAGGCGTTCCGTCCTCGGCCGGCGGGGAGGGACTGGCCCCGGCACGCGGTGTGGCCGGAGCACGGGATCCCGCGGTCGGTGCTGGTGGACGTCGATGCCGCGGACGGGCCGGGGCTCGCGGGACGGGCGATGGTGCCGGAGACGCTGGTCGTCGACCACGGCAAGGTCTACGTCTCGGTGCACCTGACGAGCGTGTGCCGGCGGATGGGGATCTCGATCCAGCCCGCACGGCTGAGGACGGGCCGGGACAAGGGGCCGGTCGAGCGGTTCTTCCGCACACTGCGAGAAGATCTGCTGCAGGCCCTTCCCGGCTACAAGGGCCCGGACATTCACGGCCGGGGTGAGCGTCCGGAGGCGGAGGCGTTCTTCTACCTGGACGAGCTGGAGGCGATCATCCGGGAGTGGGTGGCGGTCGTCTATCACCATCGGCCGCATTCGGCGCTCGTCGATCCGGGCGTGCCGGGGCTGCGGATGTCGCCGGCCACGATGTTCGAGCACGGCGTGGCTCGGGCCGGGTACATCGAGGCGCCCCGTGATCCGGACCTGGCGTTCGAGTTTCTCCAGACGAAGTGGCGCACGGTCCAGCACTATGGGGTTGAGATCGACCGGCGTCGGTACAACGGGTCGGCCCTCACCAAGCTGAAAGGGGTCCGCAGTCCCTACCGGGGGCCGGTGAAGAACGGCTGGCCGTTCCAGGTGGATCCCGACGACATCACCCGGATCTACTTCCGTGATCCCGATGATCGCAGGTGGCACACGCTGCGCTGGGAGCATGCTCCCAGCGTGGAGATGCCGTTGAGCGAGGACGCCCTGGCGTTCGCGCGGAAGCTGGCCGCGGCGAAGTACCGCTACCCCGACGACCGGCTGGCTGTCGCCGACCTGCTGGAACGCTGGAGCCTGGGGCTGGGTAATACCCTCGCCGAGCGGCGTATGGCCCTGCGGCTGTCGCGGGAGCAGGCCGCCATCGACCTTCCCACTACTGAAGGGTCTTCTGTGGTGGCGCTGCCGTCCGTCCGCCGCGCCCTGGGGCAGGGCCTCCCGCTCAGCCCCAGCCAGGAGACCTCACCGGATCAAGCGGAGTCGGAAGGCGGCGATGACGACGAGGCGGACCTCGACGCTTTCTACGCCGCCGCCCTGGACGACGCATGAGTGCCCGGCCGTCGCTGGCCTGCGCGTCGTTGTCCCGGAAGGAGGACTTCAAGGCGTTCGCGGACGCTCCACGCCGACGCCGGCCGGACCCGCTCACCCGTGGACAGCTGGCCGCGCTCAGTCCGTCGGCGCGGGCGGAGTACGACCTCGTCCGGCGCGAGTGGCACGCCAACCTGGGTCCGCTTCGCACCCCTCAGCTCGCGGCGCTGCACGAGGACCTGTGGGACATCGTCGACAGCAACCAGCAAGACGGCGACAAGGCCAAGGGTGCCGTGGCGGTGGACGCCTTTCCGGGGCTGGGCAAGACCACCGCGGTGCTCGCCTTCGCCCGGGAGTTTCACCGCCGCGAGATCGCCGAGCGCGGCCCGTTCACCGCGCAGGGCCATGAGCGCTGGCCGGTGTGCCGGGTGGGCCTGACCGGTAACACCGGCATGAAGGATCTGAACCGGGCGATGCTGGAGTTCTTCGGTCACCCCGGACGCCAGACGTCCACCGCCACCCAGCTCGGGCTCCAGGCGCTGGACTGCGTGCTGTCCTGCGAGGTCCGCCTGCTGATCCTGGACGACCTGCACTTCCTGAAGTGGCGCAGGACCAGCGGCATCGAGGTCAGCAACCACCTGAAATGGATCGCCAACGAGTTCCCCGTCACCCTCCTGAAGGTCGGCGTCGGGCTCGCGGACAAGGGCCTGTTCAGCGAAGGCGAAGCCCTTGGCGAAACAGTACTGGCCCAGACCGGGCGGCGCACGACCCGCCTGGACATGCCGCCCTTCACCGTCGGCACCGAGCAGGGCCGCCTCCAGTGGCGTCAGCTCCTGCTAGCGCTGGAACAGCGTCTCGTGCTGTCCGACGCCTATCCCGGCATGCTCGCCGACGACCTGTCCGACTATCTCTTCACCCGCAGCACCGGCCACATCGGCTCCCTCATGACGCTGGTCAACCGCGGCTGCCAACGCGCCCAGCGCACTGGCACCGAACGCCTCACCAGAGACCTCCTCGACCAGGTCCGCAACGACGAGGCCGCCGAACAGGCCCGCCGCGAACTCGAATACGCCTTCCGGGCGGGGAAGGCCACCAGCCGTCCCCACAGCGTTCGGACCCCCACGTGAACTCGGCACGGCGGACCTTGCCGATCCGGTACGCCCCGTATCCGGGCGAGGCTCTGGACTCCTGGCTGGAGGCATTCGCCGCCAGGCTGAACTGTCCCTTCACCGACGTGCTCGGCGCACTCGGACTCCCGAACCGTGACCCGGCCGTGGCCGCCCCGATCCTGCCCCGCTGGACGACCGTGGCCACTCCCAACGAGCTGGCCGTCATCACCGAAGTCACCGGAGTCGCCGCCGATGTGCTCACGGCCATGACCCTGCAACCGTACGACGGCCACGCGGTGGAGATCGTGCCCGGACAGCGCCGGGTGCACCGGCAAGCCCTGTGGGGACGGGCAGGATCTCGGTTCTGCCCAGCCTGCCTGGAGGAATCCGGCGGCCGCTGGCAGCTGACCTGGCGACTGGGCTGGTCGTTCGCCTGCACCCGTCACCACATCCTGCTCGCCGACCGCTGTCCGGCCTGTCTACGCACGCCGCGACTGCGTTCCCACCCCCGCCGGGAGGTACCCCGCCCCGGCCTGTGCTCCAGCGCGGCCTTGAGCGGCGGCCCCCGCCCACGACGCTGCCACCACCCCCTGACCGACACCCTGGTCACCGCCCTCACGCCCGGCGGCGCCCTGGAAGAGACGCAGCGCCTGATCGACACGGCCCTCGCGGCCCCGGACCGGATGGCGCGATGGCCGCTGTACGGTCCCAGCGGCGTACCCCTGCGGACGGCGCTGCGAGACCTGAAAAGCCTGGGTGCACTCGTCCTCAACCACGCGACGAACGCCGACGTACACAGTGTGGCTCCGGTTGAAGTCCTCGAACGGCTGGAGCAATACCGGACCCATCCGCTGTCTGCGCGTTCCCAACGCCATCCGGACATCCGGCGCAGTGACGTGCACAGCTACTTCGCGCCCGACGACGCCGCGGCCACCGCCGTGGCAACCACCGCGGGGCTCCGCATCCTGTGCGCCGCGGACATCCCCGCGGCAGCCGACGCCGCACGGTGGCTGACCGAGCGGGTCGCCGCCTCCGGCCGCCCCCTCTATCCCGCTGGCGTCGTCTCCGTCGGCGGGACGCTCTCACCCGTCCTCGAAGCGTCCCTGCGCTGCAGCCGGGAGACACAGATCATGCCGGTCTACCGGCTGCGCCACCGCACCGCCGCCCACTCCACCAGGTCTCCGGCCAACCATGACGCCAGGGCCGACATGCTGCCATCAGCCCTGTGGCCCGAGTGGACGCTGCGCCTGTCCCCACGCCACCCCAACGGCAGGCCAGCAACAAAGCGCACGGACGAACTCCTGTCCGTGGCCTGTCTGCTCGTCGGCAACACCACCTCGATCCAGGCCGCCATCCGGCTGACCGGCACCACAGTCACCAGCCACAACGTCTCCACGCTCCTCGCCGACCTCACCCGCCGCAGTGACTGCGCCGACGTCCTGCACGCCCTGATCCTCCTGACCGACCACCTCGACCAGCACGGCACCCCCATCGACTACGCACGCCGCCGCGCCCTGTTCACCAACCAGGCCCGCTTCATCGACCCACGCTGCTGGAGCGATCTGCAGCGCCGCCTGCGCTCGACCGGCGCCCCCAACGTCGCGCACGCCCAGCACTGGATCTTCCACACCCTGACGGGATCGCCGCCGCACCTCGCCCATCCGGACCTCACGCCGGCCGCCGGGCTCATCGCCAGCAGTACCAGCGCTCCCGCTGGCGGATCCTGCCTGCCGAAGCCGAACTGCTCACTCACACCGCTCAAGCGATCCTCGACGAGCATCACATCGACGAACCACTCCAATGGACACCCCGGCTCCCCGCCCGCACTCTGCGCCACCTCACACTCCCCGGCCCCGATCCGGGCAGCATCACCGTCGCCCGGCTGCACCAGGCCGTGCCCAGCGGCGACTTCTCCGTCGCCCAGGTCGCGCGCAGCCTGGGCACCACCACGGCCCACGTCATCTGGCTGCTGTCGAAGCACCCCGTCGACTGGAGCCCACCCCGCTTCCGCCGTACCCAGCACACCGCTACCCGCCTGGGGCAGTGGCGCATCTGGTACCAACAGGACCACCTGTCGCTCCAGGACATCGCCGACCGCGAAGGAACCAGCCTCGCCGCCGTCCGGCTCGCCTTCCTCAAGAACGGCGTCCGGCTGCGCCCTGCTGGTTCGTATCCGGGTCGTCCGAGGAGAAAGTGACGGCAGCGTCGCTGCCGACCAGCTGATCCCTCTCGGTCCGCTCGGCGGCAGTCCGCCACTGCCGCGGTGCGACGGTGGCGGACACCGTGTCAGTGCTTGTGTGTGTGGAGGGGGCTGATGCACAGGGGCTGGCCGGAGCCGGCGGGGTCCACAGGACGGTCCACTGGTCTTTGTCAGGTTGGAAGTTAGGCTTGGTGCCGCCCGCCGCCAGGAGCTGCGCGACGGCGGCCTCGGTGTTCTCGATGCGGAAGGCGAAGTGGAAGGGGAGGGGGTCGGCGGGTCAGTTCGGGGCCTTGAAGCCGTCCTGGTGGGCGAAGACGAGCATCTGGTCCTCGGTGTCGTTGATGGCGTGTGTGTCTTCGACGGTCATGATCGGCCAGCCGGTGTGCTGATGTTAGAAGTCGGCCATCGCCTTGGGGGCGTCGCAGGTCCAGGCGGTGCTGACAATGGAGGCGTTGAGGGGGCCACGGGGCCTGCACTGTTCGGGGAGTCTTCCATGCGGCTGTGCCAGTCGAGAGGTGTGATCGCAGACATCGAGGAACCCGTCCAGGAGTTCACCTCCTCAACGCCGACACTGCCCGCGACGCGTTCCCCTACCGGGGTACCCGCCCGCCGTCGCGCTGGAAGGGTTGGTCGAGCTGACAAGGCGGGCGGGCGGCGTGACGTCGTGGATGCTCAGCTGATGGAAGCTTTCCTGGCGTCACTCGGTGCGGTAGTTCCACTGTGGCGGAATAGCGGTCGTTTTCCTTCGTGTTCGGGTATCAATCACGCCGTGCAGATCCGTTCCCTGGAACGAGACATGTGCCGTATCAGCACCGAGGCTCCCTGGGCGCACGTGCGCCCAGGGAGCCTCGGGAGGGTCAACTGTTTCCGGTGGGAGGAGTTAGAAAGTGATCCACTCGGTGGAGTGGGTGACCTCCTTCAGGACGTCGGGGAGCGGCTCGACCCCCAGTCCCGGGGTGGTCGGGACGTCGAGGTGTCCGTCTGCGATGACGAACGGTTCCGTGATGTCCGTGGCGAAGTAGCGGTGCGAGCCGGAGGTGTCGCCGGGGAGGGTGAAGCCGGGCAGGGCGGCGAGGGCGACGTTGGCAGCGCGCCCGATGCCGGTCTCGAGCATGCCGCCGCACCAGACCGGGATGCCGTGGGCGCGGGCGATGTCGTGGATGCGGCGGGCTTCGAGGTAGCCGCCGACACGGGCGGGCTTGATGTTGATGATGGAGCAGGCGCCGAGGGAGATCGCCGCGGCGGCGTCGGCGGCGGACTCGATGGACTCGTCCAGGCAGATCGGGGTGCGCAGCAGCTTCGTGAGCTGGGCGTGCTGAACCATGTCGTCGTTGGCCAGTGGCTGTTCGATCAGGAGCAGACCGAGGTCGTCCAGCTTGGCGAGCTGCTGGGCGTCGACGAGGGTGTACGCGGCGTTGGCGTCGACCTGGAGGAGCAGGTCGTCGCCGAAGCGTTCACGGACGGCGCGCACGGGCTCGACGTCCCAGCCGGGTTCGATCTTCAGCTTGATCCGAACGTAACCCTCGGAGACGTAGCCCTCCACGGCGTCGAGGAGTTCGGGGATGGAGTCCATAATGCCGACCGAGACGCCGCAGGGGACGCGGTCGCGGGACGCGCCCAAGTACGAGGCGAAGGACTCTCCGGTGAGGCGGAGCTGGGCGTCCAGCACCGCGGTCTCCAGCGCGGCTTTGGCCATGTGGTGTCCGGTGAAGGGCTTCAGGATCCGTCCCACTGCCGCGGCGTCGATGTTGTCCTTGGGCAGGGCGGGGATGAGGAACTTGCGCAGGACGTCCTGGGCTCCGTCGACGTATTCGGAGCAGTAGCGGGGCTCGGACATGGCCGCGCACTCGGCCCAGCCCTCGGTTCCGTCGGCGGTGACGACGCGGAGCAGCAGCACATCGCGGCTGGTCTCGATGCCGAAGGAGGTGCGGAACGGGGCGACGAGCGGCATCGCGATGCGGCGCAGCTCGATACCGGAGATCTTCGTCTTCATGTGTGGTGGCTCCCAGGCGGGTGTTCAGGCGGTGGGGGTGGGGGTGCGGTGGACGACGTAGCTGCGCCGGTCGTGGAAGCCGACGACGCGGGCTCCTTCGGCGAGCAGGGAGCCGAGGGTGTGGCGGACGGCCAGCCGCCAGGCGCGGGCGGCTCCGGCATCCTGCTGGCGGAGAGCCTCGATGTCGTCGGGGAGGTCGATGAGCACGGTGTCGGCGTCGGTCGTGCCGGTTTCGGGACGGCCGTCGTGGTTGCGGACGCCGTGAACGGCGTGGGCAGGCAGCTCGGACGCCTCAGGTGCGGAGGGTTCGGGGGGCGCGGTGAGATCCCAGGCGGTCAGGACGCGGTCGGACTCGTCGCCGCCGTTGATGGCGTCGTCCATCGCGCCGTAGAAGGAGGTCAGGTACTCCTCGGGGCGTGCGCCGAGCTTGACGAGGTTGAAGTGGGCGTTGCGGCGGATGAGCGGATCGTAGGTCCAGGTGATCCGCTTGAGTCCGCGGGCGAGGGCCCACTGTCGCTGGTGCAGCTTGAGGGCCAGGCCCACGCCGCGGCCCTGGGTGGCGCCGGTGATGTGTGAGTGCAGGCTGATTCCTATGGGATCGCCGTAGAAGGCGACCGACGCTCCGACCAGGCTGCCGTCTTCGTAGGCTCCGGCGACGTAGTTGCCGGCGTGGGACAGGGCTCGCATGACCTCGGCGGAGATGGGCGAGTTGTCGGGCTCGGTTCCCCAGATGTCGGCGTAGAGGAGGGCGACGGTGTCAAGGTCTTCCATGGTGTGGAGTTCGCGGATTTCGGGTCCGGTCATTGCAGTGCTCCGACGAGGTAGGTCAGGAGCCGGGCGCGGGCCGGCATGGTGGCGGTGATGACATGTTCGTGGTCGGCGTGGGCGCCGTCGCCGACGGCGCCGAGGCCGTCGAGGGTGGGGCAGCCGGCACCGGCGGTGTAGTTGCCGTCGGATGCTCCGCCGACGGCCGCCTGCTGCAGCGGGCCGAGATCCAGCTGCGTGGCCAGTTCGCTGGCCAGGGCGAACAGCTTGTGGGAGTCGGCGGGGTCCAGAGGGGGCCGGTTGGGGCCGCCGTCGATCTGGAGGCGGGCGCCGGGAATCTGCGGCTGCAGGGTCCGGATGAGCTGGTCGACCGCTTCCTGCGCGTCGGCGGTGGATACGCGGACGTCCACGTTCAGCTCGGCCCGTGCGGGCACGGTGTTGTTCGTGGTGCCGGCCGACATCAGGGTTGGGGTGATGGTCGTTCCGGGCCCGGTGGAAGCGGTGACGGTGCCGGTGATGGCTTCGAGGGCGAGGAGCTGGTGGGCGAGTTCGGTGGCCGCGTTGACGCCCTTCTCGGGCTCCAGGCCGGAGTGGGCGGCGCGGCCGTGGACAGTGATGTCGTACAGGGACACGCCCTTGCGGCTGGTCTTGAGCGCTCCGCCCGGGGCTGAGGGTTCGAGGACGAAGGTGGCAGTGCACTGGCGCGCGATGTCTTCGATGAGCTGGCGGGAGGTGTCCGAGCCGGTCTCTTCGTCGCCGGTGACCAGGACGCACAGGCCGTCGAGGGAGGGCAGGGAGGCCAGGGCGTGGAACATCTGGACCAGGCCGGCCTTCATGTCGAAGACGCCGGGGCCGCGGGCGATGCCCTGCTCGATCGACCAAGGGTGGGTCTTGAGGGAGCCGATCGGCCAGACGGTGTCGTGATGGCCCAGCAGCAGAATGCGCGGCGTTCCGAAGGTCCACTGGACGTGCGTGACACCCTCGATGTCCAGGATCCGGGGCGCGGCGCCGAGCAGGCGGCTGCCTTGGGCGGCGACCACCTGGGCGCTGCGGGCCACCGCCTTGTAGTCGGTGGAGAAGGACTCGCAGGTCACGAGTTCTTCGAGATCGGCGAGCATGGCGTGAAGGCCCGCCATATGGTCCGCTTTCGCGGGAAGGGATTCATGGTCAATGGGCACGGGTGAGTCCTCCAGGGTGGGATGAGCGCCACGCTAAACACGCAGGCCAGGGCCGGGTTGGTAGCGGGGTGACAACCTGCGCGGCCGATTCGTACCCGGGCCCGAATCCCCAGGAGCGAGGCGGTGCCCGGCGGGTCCGTGCGACCCCCCGGGCACCGCCTCGGCTTCTTGACTGAGTGGTGTCAGCCCATGTGCTTGTTCATGAGCTGCCGCATATTCCCGCCGAGAATCTTCAGGACGTCCTCTTCCGGCAGGCCCCTACGGACGAGCGCCTCGGTGACCAGGGGCATGCCCGCCGGGCCCTCCAACCCCGGGAAGTCGAACATGGGATCCTCGTCGTCGAGGTTCTCGCAGCAGGGCGGGGTGACGTCCGTCATGACCTCGCGTACGAAGTCCGAGCCGAGGCCGACGTGGTCGATGCCGGAGACGGAGACGACGTGCTCGATGTGGTCGACGATGCGGTCGGTGCTCACTTTCGTCTGGTCGTCGGTGAGGAAGTCCGGGACGAAATTCACGCACACCACACCGCCGGTGGCGGCCACACCCCGGATCTGCTCGTCGGTGAGGTTGCGGTGGTGGTCGAGCAGGGCGCGGGCGCACGAGTGGGTGGCGATGAGCGGCCGGGTGGCCAGTTCCAAGACGTGCGCGACGCCGCTCGCGCCGAGGTGGGAGATGTCGAAGAGCATGCCGAGGCGCTCCATCTCTCGCAGCGCCTCGACGCCGGGTGCGGTCAGTCGGCTGCCGGTGGCGTCCTCACGGCTGCCGTCGGCGAGCGGGGTGCGTCCCCAGTGGGCGATCGAGGCGATCCGTACGCCGAGCCGGAAGAGGGTGGGGATGAGTTCGACGGAGGCGTCGATGCCCGGGGCGCTCTCCAGGGCGAGGACGAGAGCGGTCTTGCCCTCGGCGAGGGCCGCGTCGATGCCGTCGCCGTCCAGGCACAGGGCGACCTGGTCGGCGTTGGCCTCGGTGAGGACGTGGGCGCATTCGATCATGCGGAGGGTCTGCCGGAGCGCGCCTTCGGGCCGGTACTGGTCGTCGATGAAGACGGGCAGGACCTGGATGTCGATACCGCCCTCGCGCAGCTGTGGCAGCCAGCGTTCGCGGAAGAAGCTGCCCCAGCGCTTCGGGGGGCGGGCGGCGACGGCCATAAGGAGGTCGTTGTGCGCGTCGGCGACGACGGCGCGGCGGTGCAGGTCCAGGGACACGGGCAGGGCCTTTCGCATGGAGTGGCAAAGAGGGGGCCGGCGGCCGGGCGCGGGGCGGCCGGCGGACCGGGGCGGGCGGGGTCAGGAGTGGGCCAGGCGCGGGACCGCGGCCAGAAGGGTGCGGGTGTACTCGTGCCGCGGGCTGGTGATCACGTCCTCGACCGGTCCGGATTCCACGAGGTGTCCGTGGCGCATGACGGCGACGGCGTCGCACACGTACCGGACGACGGCGAGGTTGTGCGAGATGAACAGCATGGTCAGGCCGAGTTCGGTGCGCAGGTCGCGCATCAGGTTGAGGACGGAGCCCTGGACGGACACGTCGAGGGCGGAGGTGATCTCGTCGGCGATGAGCACCTCCGGCCGGGCAGCCAGTGCGCGGGCGATGGCCACGCGCTGGTGCTGGCCGCCGGAGAGTTCGCGGGGGTACTTGCCCGCGTAGGAGGAGGGGAGGGAGACGAGTTCGAGCAGTTTCGCGACCTCCGTCGGCCGCTGGGTGCGCGGGACGCGGGTGCCCTCGGCGATGGCGTCGCCGACGCTCATGCGCGGATTGAGCGAGGAGTACGGGTCCTGGAACACCATCTGGACGCGACCGCGTTCGACGCCGGAGATCGTTCCCTGGTAGGAGGTGAGGCCGGCGGCTGCGCGGGCCAGGGTGGACTTGCCTGAGCCGGATTCTCCGACCAGGCCGGTGACACGGCCCTCGGCCACCTTGAGGCTGACGTTGTCGACGGCGGTGAAGGAGCCGAACCGTACGGTCACGTTGCTGATGTTCACTGGGCCTCCCAGCAGGCCACCGCGTGGCTGTCGGTGGTGGTGAGGAGTTCGGGTCGGGTCGAGCACCGGTCGGTGGCCAGCGCACACCGGTCGGCGAAGGCGCACCCGTCGTTGACGTCACCGGGGGCGGGCTGACGGCCGGGGATGGTGGCCAGCGGCCGGGAGCGGTCGGTGTCCATGTCCGGCAGAGAGCCGATCAGCGCCCGGGTGTAGGGGTGGCGGGCGTGGCGGAGGGCGCCTGCGGGGAGTTCCTCGACGATGCGGCCCGCGTACATCACGGCGATCCGGTCGCACAGTTCGCTGACGACGGCGATGTCGTGGGAGATGAACAGGGCACCGGCGGAGGTGTCGTCGACGACCTCGCGCAACACTTTGATCACTTCGCGCTGGACGGTGACGTCGAGGGCGGTGGTGGGCTCGTCGGCGATGATCAGGCGTGGGGTGCCCATCAGGCCCATTGCGATGACGGCTCGCTGGCGCATGCCGCCGGACAGCTCGTGCGGGTACTGCCGTACGACCTGCTCGGGCCGCTTGATACGGACGCGGTCGAGACGTTCGACGGCGCGGACACGGGCCTCGGTGCGGGTGGCGCCGTTGTGCAGGGTGGCCACTTCGGCGAGCTGGCTTCCGACGCGCAGGGCGGGGTTGAGCGAGGACGTGGGGTCCTGGAAGACCATCGCCAGCGACGATCCGAGCAGCTTGCGCCGCTCGGCATCGCTCAGAGTGTTCAGGTCCGTGCCGCACAGCCGGGCGCGGGCGCTGCCTACCAGGCCCGGGTAGGGCACGATTCTTCCGATCGCGGCGGCCGTCATGCTCTTGCCGCTGCCCGATTCGCCGACCAGACCGACGATCTCTCCCTCGCGCACAGTCAGCGACACCTGCCGCACGGGGGTGACACCGCCGGGAAGGGCGACGGTCAGATCGCGGACCTCAAGGACCGCGCCGGGCACCGGCGTGTCGTGGGCGGGGGCCACCGCGGGGGTGACGGGCTTGCCCACGGGGTCGCGGGAGCCGCCGGCAGCCTTGGCGAAGGTGTCGCCCAGCAGCATGAACCCGAGGCCGGCGAGGGCGACCGCGGTAGCGGGCGCGACGACGACGGAGGGGGTGATGTAGACGTGGCCGAACGCTTCGTTCAGCAGCCGTCCCCAGTCGTAGGACGGTGCCTGGACGCCCATGCCGAGGAACGACATCGCCGACAGGCCCAACAGGGCGGCGCCCATCGCCTGGGCGGTGTTGAGGATGAGGGGTTCGGCGATGTTGGGCAGGATGTGCCGGGTCAGGATGCGGCGCCGGGGCACCTGCAGCATGCGGGCGGCGGCGATGTAGTCGGCGCCCGCGATGGACGCGGTCAGGGTGTGGGTGAGGCGGGCGAAGGTCGGCGCGAGCGCGACGCCGATGCCGAGCACGGCGCCTTGCGCACCGAGGCCGGTGACGACGGCGGTGAACATCGCCAGCAGCAGGGCGGGGAAGGCGACCAGGATGTCGACGGCGGCGACGACGAGCCGGCCGCCCAGGCGTGGCAGGAGGGCGGGCAGCGCGCCGAGCAGGACTCCGCACATGGTGCCGATCAAGGTCGCCAGGAGGGCGAGGCCCAGGGTGAGCCGGGTGGCGACCAGGGTGCGGGCGAGCAGATCGCGGCCGAGGGCGTCGGTGCCCAGCAGGTGCGTACTCGACGCCCCCTGGTTGATCTGGCCGGGGTCGATGCGGGTCGCGGCTTCCCCCCAGATCGGCGGGCCTATGAGGGCGAGCAGGACCATGACGCCGACCAGGGTGGCGCCGAGCAGGCCGGCGGGGTTTCTGAGCAGGCGGCGCATCAGCCCTCCTGGCGGGTGGGAGCGGACAGGGAGGACTTCGGGTCGAGGACGCCGAGAGCCACGTCGACGAGGAAGTTGACGACCAGAACGAGCGCGCCGTAGACGAGGATCATGGCTTGCGCGACGGGGTAGTCCTTCTGGGTGATCGCCTCGACCGTCCGCTGGCCCAGTCCCGGCCAGGCGAAGACGTTCTCCACCAGCACGCTTCCGGTGATCAGCCCGCCGAGCAGCAGGCCGCCCATGGTCAGGGTCGCGGTGAGGGTGTTGGGCAGCAGATGCACCGCGTACAGCCGCCGGACGGGCAGCCGTTTGGCGTGGGCCAGGCGCATGTAGTCGGTGTCCAGTTCGCGCAGGGTCTCCACCCGGGCGAGGCGGGCGATCATCGCGGCGGGGGCGATCGACAGGGCGGTGACGGGCAGGACGTAGGAGGCGGGGCCGGTCAGGCCGGCCGGCGGGAGCAGCCCCGCCCCGAGGGCGAACACCAGCAGCAGCGCGAGGCCGTAGAGGTACTCGGGGATGGCGACCGCGGCACCGGTGAGCGTGGTGAAGGCCGTCTCCGTGCCGCGTCGGCGCCCCTGGTGGGTGCGTACGGCGGCCCACAGACCGAGCGGGATCGCCACGGCGAGCGCGACGCCCGTGGCGAGCACGGCGAGAGCCAGGGTGTTGGGCAGGCCCTGGGCGATGATGTCGCTCACCGGCTGGGAGGAGAAGAACGACGTACCCAGATCGCCGCTGAACACCTGCTGGACGTAGTGCACGAACTGGGCGGGCAGCGAGTCGTCCAGGCCGAGTTCCGCCCGGCGGGCGTCGACGAGTTCCTTGGGAGCGGCGGGGCCGAGCATGTGCCGCAGCGGGTCGCCGGGAATCAGGTGGATCATCGCGAACGACGCCACGACGAGCACGGCGAGGGAGACGACCAGCCGCAGCAGGTGCCGGGCGAAGAACAGCGGCGTCAGCCGCCGGGCGCCCCGCGCCGGAACGGGAGCCTTCGTGGGCTCATCCGTGAGGGTGATGGTCACTTGTCGGCTCCCGTCATCCGGATCGACGTCGGGTCGAACAGTCCCGCAGTGATGCGGAACGTGGCGTTGTGCGCGGCGATGGTGAGGGTCTTGTCGACGACGGGAATGAGGTCGGCGCTGTCGAACAGGGCGCTCTCCGACCGCGCCCACTGGTCGCAGCCCGACGTGCCGGGAAGCTTGCTCGCCTCGGCGGTGAGCTGCTCGTACCCGGTGTTGGTGAGGTGGGCGAAGTTGCCGCCGTCGGGGGTGAACGGCCCGGACAGCGCGCCGAGCAGCTGGGTGGGCAGCGTGACGCCGAGCGGCACCCAGTTCACGTCCCAGTCCTGGGTGACCGCTTCGACCTCCCCGTAGGCGGCGTCCGACAGGGCCCGCAGCCGCACGTCGACACCGATGCCCTTCCATACGTCGGCCAGGTATTCGGCCGCGGCAGCCATGGTTTCGCCGGCGGAGATGCCGTAGATCATCCGGATGGTGAGCCTCTGGCCATCCTTGCGGCGGACGCCGTCGCCCGAGCGGTGCCAGCCCGCAGCCTCAAAGGCCGCCTCCGCGGCCCGCGGGTCGAAGGCGGGAAGGTGCCCGGTGACGGTGTCCCCGGGACAGGGGCGCGGCTGCATCACCAGGCCCGTGGGCCGCCGGCCGCTGCCGCCGGTGGCGATCGCCCCGAGATCGTGCAGGTCGACGGCCTGGAGCAGAGCCTTGCGGACGGCCGGGTCGTGTCCGGGGTGCCCCTCGCCCTGATGGAAGAAGAATTCCTGCGTGCCGTTGGACTGCACCGTCGTGGTGATGCCCGGAACTCTGGTCACCCGGGCCCGGTCCGGGCCGGCGAACTGCCCGGCGTTCAGCTGGTGCGACAGCAGCAGGTTCGCCGTGGTCGCCTCGCTGCCGACGACCTTGAGGACGACGGAGCCCGGCGTGGCGGGGTCGGAGGTCGTGGCCCCGCCAGGACCCCAGGTGTAGCCGTCGCGGCGGGTGAAGGTGTAACTCTGGTTCGGCCGGACGGAGGTGAGCGGGAAGGGGCCCGATCCGGAAGTGCCGCTCTCCAGCACAGAGCGGTCCTTGAGGCCCTTGCCGCACACGATGAACAGGTAGCGGGTGCTCTGCAGGGTGAACGCGAACGGCTCCGGCGTCGACAGTGTGACCGTGCCGGCCGCATCGTCCGCTTTCGCGGTCATCCCCTCGGGGACCACGACTCCGTAGGCGGGCGACTTGGTCGCCGGGTCGGTGATGTGGTCGACGTTCGTGGCGATCGTGCTCGCGGTCACCGGGCTGCCGTCGGCGCACGTGACGTCCCGGCGCAGGGTGAAGGTGACCGAGGACGGCTTGACGTCCCACTTCTCGGCGAGACCCGAGACGACGCGGCCGTCGGCCCCGATGGTGACCAGGGTGTCGTAGGCCAGCGACAACGCGGTGTAGGTGTTGGTGTTCTGCACCTGGGCCGGATCGAGCAGACCGGGATCGCTCTTGATCGCGAAGCTGAAGGCGTCACCACCGGCCGTCCCGGCCTGGCCACTGCCACTGCCGCAGCCGGCCGCCAGCAGCGACGCCGCGAGACACGCGGCAACCGCTCGGGCTCTGTTCATTGGGGGCTCCCTTGGGGCGGAAAGGTGGCCCCACATTCGCGATTGCTGGCCGGAAATGATTCAGACGGGACGACAAAGTCCACGGGCTGAGTTCGGATCCTCGCCCCAAGTCGTGGAGGCCGGGCTGTGCCCGGCGGCCCGCTGCGCACGCCCGGCTCGCAAACGCGCCTGCCCCGGACCGCGCTCGCGGTCCGGGGCAGGCGGGGGTTACGGCCTGTGTGGTGCTTCACTGTCGGGATCGCAGATGGTCGATGACGGCCCGGGCGGCCTGACCGACCGCCCGGTCCGCGAGCGGCTGCCGGCCGGCCGCAGACGAGGTCCGCAGGAACACGCCCACGGCATAGCGCTTGCCATCGGGGAACTCGACGACGCCCGCCTCGTTGCGGACGGCGAAGTCCGTGCCCGTCTTACCGGCGATCCTCACCCCTGCCTCGGGAAAGCCGGCCACCAGACGGTGCTGCCAGACCTGCTGGCTCATGATCCCGCGGACCTCCGCGCACGCCTCGGCCGGACCGGCCTCGTCGCGCCAGATCGCGGACAGCAGTGCGGTCACCTGGCGCGGGGTGCTCGACGGGCTGCGTTCCGGGTCGCTCACGCCGAGGGCCAGCAGCCGCTCGTCGGAGATGCCGGCGAGCTGGTCATCGATGGAGGAGCCCGGCGCGAAGCCCAGTTCGCGGCGGATGTCCTCGTCCAGAGCGCGAGAAGAGGACACCCCGAACCCCGCGAAGCCGAGCTCTTCCAAGGTCCGGCGAACCCGGTCGATGCCGACGACGTCCAGGAGCAGATCGGTCGCGGCGTTGTCGCTGATCGTCATCATCATGAACGCCAGGTCGCGGGCGCTCATCTCGACGTCGTACAGGCATCCGTCGGTGCCGCTGCCCCCGGCCCGGTAGGCCGCGGTCACGGTGTGGTGTGCGGCGCGGTCCAGTCGGCCTGCGGCCGCCTGGCGGGCGTACTCCAGCGCGATGGGGATCTTGAAGACGGATGCCAGCACGACCGGGGAGTCGGCGTGGTGACCGAACTCGGTGCCGGTGTCGATGTCACGGGCGTGGACGAAGCCTTCGACACCGGCCTGCGCGAAGGTGTACGAGAGCACGGTGCTGACCTGGTCGGCGCCGGTCGCGTGGGCGGCTAGGGACATGTCGTCTCCTCGGGTGTGGTGTCGGCCGGTGTGCGGCGCAGGTGGTCGACGGCCGCCCGTGCCGCGCGTGCGATGGCGGCGTCGGCGGCGGGGTTGCGGCCGCCGAGAGCGGGAGTGCGCAGGAAGACCGCGACGGCGTAGCGGCCGCCGTCCGGGTACTCGACGACGCCGGCTTCGTTGAGGACGCCCCACAGGGAGCCGTTCTTCGCCGCGACCTTGACCTTGTCGTCGAAACCGGCGATGAGGCGGTGGGCGGACAGCTGCCGGCTCATGAGATCGCGCACCTCCGCGCACGCTTCGGCCGGGCCGGCCTCATCGCGCCAGATCGCGGTGAGCAGGGAGGTGATCTCGCGCGGGGTGCTGGAGGCGGACCGGGTGGGGTCGAGCATGGTCAGGCCCCGGATCCGCTCCTCGCTCACTTTCTCGAGCTGGGCGTCGATGTCGCCGCCGGGGTCGATGTCCAGCTCTTCCCAGACCGGGTCCCACAGGTCTCGGTAGCGCCCGACCGGTATCCGCGGGCAGCCGAGTTCGGCGGCCAGGGCGCGCACGTGGTCGGCTCCCAGGATCTCCATGAGTTTGTCGGTGGCCGCGTTGTCGCTCATGGAGAGCATGAAGAACGCCAGGTCCCGATTGCTGATGGTGACGTCGTGCAGGCAGCTGTCGGTGCCGATGCCGCCGCCCTCGCGGTTCACGGCCGTGATCGTGTGCCGCGCCGCCCGGTCCAGCCAGCCGGCTGCCGCAAGGCGGGCGTAGGCGAGCGCGATGGGGATCTTGCGGAGGGAGGCGACGATGACGGGGGCGTCGGCCCGCAGGGCGACCTCCCGGCCGGTGTCGATGTCGCGGGCGTGGAGGAAGCCTTCGACCTGGGCCTCGTCGAAGATCGCCTGGAGGTCGGCAGCCGCCCGAGGGGCGGCGGGCGATGGTGCCATGGGGCTCCGATCGTGTTTCGTTCAGCGGATCTTGGGGGTGGCGCGGCCGCTGTAGTGCAGGTAGGAACGACCGTCGGGGCGGTTCTCGAACACCACGGCGTCCCACATGGAGTCGCCGTCGGGGCGGCCGACGAAGGTGGTGGCGTCGACCGCGGTGAGCTCCAGGGCCCGCGGCTGCGCGAGACCCACCAGGATGCCCGTGGGTTCGGTACGCAGGCACAGCCGCCCTTCGTGGGACGTGACGTGGATCTGACTGCCCGCGCGCTCGTAAACGCCGGTGAACGCGTCCACGTCCACCTCCACCGGCTCGGCGGGCGGCCCGAGCAGCGCCGGCACGCTGAGCTGGTGCAGATCGTGAAGGAGTTCGCTGACCAGGCGGTGCTGGAAGGCGACGCTGTCGCCTCCGTTGATCAGCACGGCGATGACGGTCCCCACCTCGGGCAGAACCCACAGGGCGGCGTGCTGGCCGATGGTGTCCCCGGTGTGGGAGACCACCTGCCGGCCGTCCCACTCGTCCAGGCTCCAGCCGATGCCCCACTGATGCCCGCCGGCATACGGATTGGGCAGGTCGACCTGTGCCTGCCGCATCACCGCCGGGTCGGCGAGCAGGGCCCCCGGGGTGAGGTGGGCACGGCCGAAGGCAACCACGTCGGCGGCGGTTGCGCAGATCAGCCCCGCCGGGCCGACGGACCGCGGCAGTCCCCACTGCGGCACCACGGCTCCGTGATCGTCGTGTCCGACGGCGGCACCGAACCGCAGCACATCCTCCGGCAGCGTCCAGGTGTGGTTCAGCCCCAGGGGCGCGCAGATCTGGTCGCGCAGCGCCTGGTCCCAGGTGGTGCCGGTGAGCTGTTCGATCACCCGGCCGGCGATGACGAAACCGGAGTTGCAGTACGAGTGGGAGTCCCCGACCGGGAAGGTCTGCTCCGCACCGGCGCACGCTTCGACGTACCGCCGAAGGCAGTCGTCCCCTCGGCCGGTGTCCAGGAACAGGTCGCCGTCGATGCCGGAGGTGTGGGTGAGCAGATGCCGCAGCGTGATGGCAGCCGCGGCCTGCTGGTCAGCCAGCCGGAACTCGGGCAGCACGTCGACGACAGGGGTGTCCAGGGTGGTGCGGTCATGCTCGGACAGGAGCATGAGCTGCGTCGCTGTCCAGACTTTGGTGATCGAGCCGATCTGGAACAGCGAGTCGGTCAGCACGGCGGCGCCGGTCGCGGTGTTGAGGACACCGGTGGCGCACTGGTGTACCTGGCCGTCGTGCCAGAACGCCAGGCCGGCGCCGGGCACCTTGGCCTCGGCGGCCAGCGCCGCCAGGCGGCTCGCCCAGTGCTCCATGTCGGCCTTCATGCACACCCTCCGAGTGATCCGTCGAACTTGGCCCGCAGCGTACGCACGACGAACCCCCGAATGGTTGGTTCCACGATACGAACCAACAGGTCACAGCTTGGATGCCCAGACAACTCAGGGAGCCGGTTCGCTTTCTAGTGTGGCGTGAACCTGGAGTACGAGGAGACGAAGATGCCGCTGATCGACCGTGACGACTCCGCGCTGGTGATCATCGATGTGCAGAGCAACTTTTACCCCCCGCAACGGCGCGATGTGGACCGGCAGCGGTTCCACGAAATGGTGCAGCGCATCGCCTGGATCACGTCGGTGGCCGACCGTCTGGGCATTCCGGTCGTGGTGACCGAGGAAGACCCCGGTACGAGCGGCCACACCGTGCCGGAGATCCGCGACGCGCTGCCGGCCAAGGCGGTCACGCTGCCCAAGAACGCCTTCGCCGTGTGGGACAACCCCGATATCGCCGCCGCGATCGAAGCCACGGGCCGCACCACCATGATCCTGGTGGGCATCGAGACCGACATCTGCGTCGCCCATTCCGCGATCCAGCTCCACCACGCCGGCAAGCGCGTCGTGGTCGTCGACGACGCCGCCTACTCGCCCGGACAGGCGCACGAGCGGGGGCTGCGGCGCCTGGCAGCCCGGGGCATCGAGACGCTGTCCACCAAGGAGCTGTTCTACGACTGGGTGCGCACCATCGCGTACGCGGACACCTTCCACGACACCCACACCGAGCTGACAGTCCCGCCGGGCGTCCGCCTCTGACAGCTCCCCAGGGATTGATCACGGGGCCCTGTGTATTCGCTGGAGCGGTGGTGCTCGGCGTCGGCGTGTTCGGCGCAGATCCAGCGGGGTGAGCCCTGAGCCCGGCGGCGCCCGTCAGTCGGTTGGTGAGAGGGGCGCCGTTCCTCCGGGGCGGGCCCCACCGTTGTCGTCCATGGCCATCAGGCGCAGCTGGAGCATCGCGGCAAAGCGGGCGGAGGAGTCCTGCAGGTCGATCTGCCCCACCTCGGCGACCCGGCGGATGCGGTAGCGGAAGGTGTTGGGGTGGACGAACACGCTGGCGGAGGCAGTGATCACGTCTCCGAAGGCGTCCAGCCAGGCACGCAGTGTCTCGATGAGGTGGGCGTTGTGCTTGGCGTCGTAGGCCGCCAGTCGCGCGAGGGGACCCGAGAGCTCGTCCCGGTTGGCGACCGCGAGATCCCGCATCTCCAGCAGCAGGGCGTTGACGTACACATCGGAGATCGAGGCCGCGTGCTTTCCGGTCTGGCCGGTGAACAGCACGCGCAGTGCCCGGTCGGCGTTGGCGCGGGAACGCGGGAGCGTGGAGGGTTCCCCGGCCACCGAGCCGATCCCTATGACGGCGCCGGCCCGGTCGCCGGTGCGCTGGAGGAAGTTCGACGCGACGTGCAGGGCGCGCTCCCTGGCGTGGGTGCTGTCGCCGGGCACGGGGAAGAGCGCGTAGGCCACGTCGCCGAGCAGTGCCACGGCGGACCGCGGCTGTACGGCGGTGAGGTGCACGGCCAGGGCGGAGGCCAGGCGCTGGCGCTCGGCCGTGACATGTGCGTGGTCCTCGCCACGCTCGGGTGCGAGCCCCATGGCCATGACGAGGGTCGGTTCGTCGACGAGACCGAGCCGGCCGAGTGCCTCGACCGCCCCGGCACCGCCCTCCAGAGCGGTTGATACGAGGTCGGCGCGCAGCCGGTTCTCCGCGTCCGTGCCGGCCCGGTAACGGAGCATGTGGAGGGCCACAAGCTTGGCCGCCTCCAGGAACGCCTTCTCGCGTTCCGGGGTGAGCGGCTTGCGCAGCGCCGCCCACACGGATCCGAGAAACTCGTCACCGGCACGCACGGCCACGGCGACCCGCGGCAGTGCCACCTCGTCACCGAGGGTCGGCGCCGGCACGTGCACCAGGCCCTCGCTGCGATACAGCTCCTTGAAGACGCCGTGCTCCTCGTGGATCCGCAGGTAACGCTCGGGGACCTGGCGGGCCAGGATGCTCTCCACCCGCGGGGCGTCCGCCTCGTCCTGCCGGCCGGAGAAGGCCAGGATGCGGGAGCGGCGGTCCTCGATGGTGATGGGAGCGTCCAGCAGGGTGGCGATCGCGTTGGCCAGGGCGAACAGGTCCCCGGACGGCACACCGCCCAGGGTCTGCTCCTCGGACTCCCCGACGTCGCCTTCGGAGAGCAGGGTGCGCAGCATCGCCGCCAGCTGGGCCCAGGAGGCGCCGCGGGTCAGGGCGAACAGCGCGACGCCGGTCTCGCTCACGACCGGTTCCAGCTCGTCGGCGTCCTCGACGGGGCCGCGGACAACGAGAGCGGTGGCACCGAGCGTGGCGAGGTGCCGCAGGAGCCGGCCGATCTCCTCCGCGCCGTGGACACCGACGCCGAGCACGATGGCGCGCTCCGGGTAGTGCTGCTCGTCGTACGGATCGTGGATGCCGACGCCGCCGATCTCACCGGCCGCGTCGGGGTCGCCGTACAGCAGGTCCAGGAGGGTGTGGCCGAAGTCCTCGAGCACCCGGCTGAGGCTTCGGGCGGGGTGCGTCGACATGTGCCTGATCATCTCCGCAGGTTAGGGCTGCCGTAGCCCTACGACGTGGTACGTGCGGACGAGGATACGTCAACCGGTTCGTCCTCCCCTACGAACCGCAGGCGGGGCTGGGCACCGGGCGCCACAGGCGGGCGACGGCGGCTTCGGCGAGGGCGTCGGTCGAGTCGACCAGCGGCAGCACACGCGCGGCCTGTCCGCTGATCAGCGGGATCTCCGTGCAGGCGGCGACGACCGCCTGCGCGCCCCGCTCCTTGAGGCTGTCGGCCGCCGTAGCGATCCAACGTGTGGGCCCGGCGGGGTCGGCGCCGCCCTTCACCGCGCGGATCGCGGCGTCCACGTACCTCTCCTGTACGGGGCCGGGCACCTGGACCACGTCGAGGCCGAGCCGGGCGCCGGTCCGCTCGTACAGGCCGGTCAGGCGCGTTCCGCGGGTGGCGAGGATGCCCACTCGCTCCAGGCCGGGCGTGCGGCGGGCCGCTGCCTCCAGTGCGGCCCTGATCATGTCGAGTACCTCGACCCCTGTGGCCCTGGACAGCTGCTCGGCATAGGCATGCGCGGTGTTGCAGGGGACGGCAATGCAGCTGACTCCCGCGCGCTGGAGCCAGCGGGCCCCCTCGACCAGGGCGGGCACGGGAGACGGACCCTCGCCGAGCAGTGCCGCGGTGCGGTCGGGCACGGCGGGATCGGCCCACATGAGGACGGGCAGATGCGCCTGGTCGGATCCGGCCGGGGTGCGCTCGACGAGCCGGCGGTAGAAGTCGGCCGTGGCCAGGGGGCCCATCCCGCCGAGAATGCCGAGGGTCGGACGGTTGACGTGACGCATGCGGGGCAGCCTTTCCGTTTCCCGCCGTCGTCCGCGGGGCCTCCCGCGATCGTGGTCCGATCGCCTCGACGCCATGTCGTGGGCGACGCCAAAAGGTGCGGCCCGGATTGGTACCGGGGGCCGAGCGTCCCCGAGCCGGACGAGGCATTGGGTCGCACCGACGAAGTGGCCGCACCAGAGCTGTGGCCTACACCGAACTCCTACGCCCGGGCGCCCGTTTCACTGGCCTTCTTCCGTCGCCCGTCCCGGCCTGCTGATCGTCAACGCAAAGGTCCACCATGCACACGTACGACCCCGCCCTCACCGACCTCGTCGTCGCTTCCCTGCGCGACCGCCTCCTGAACCGGCCCGTGCTCAACCACCCGGGAGAGGGGGACAAACTCGACGGCGTCCTGGCGCGGCTGATCGGACCCGAGGGAAACGATCCGGCGGAGGTGTTGCAGCTGTGGACCGAGCAGCTGGCGCCTACAGTGATCGCGGTCGACAGCCCCCGCTTCCTGTCGTTCGTCCCCGCCGCTCCCACGCAGGCCGCCGTCCTCTTCGACATGCTCGTCTCGTGCTCGTCGATCCAGGGCGTCTCGTGGCTTCTCGCTTCCGGTCCCATCGCCGCCGAGAACCAGGTGCTGCGCCTGCTCGCGGATCTCGCCGGGATGCCGGCCGGGGCCGGCGGGTGCTTCGTCTCGGGCGGCTCGGCCGGGAACCTCTCCGCCCTGGTCACCGCGCGCGACACGGCGCGGCGCCGTCGGGGCCTCGGCCCGTACGACCGTGTCCGGTTCGCCGTGTCCGACCAGGCCCATTCGTCCATCGGCAACGCCTTGCGCATCATCGGCGTCGAGCCCTTCGAGGTGCCGACCGTGGACCACCGCCTGACCGGCTCCGCGCTGCGCGCCGCGCTCCTCGCCGACGCTGACCCGTCCGACGTCATCGGGGTGGCGGCCACCGCCGGTACGACCAACGCTGGGATCATCGACGACCTCGCGGGAATCGCCTCCGTGGCACGTGACTTCGGCCTGTGGCTCCATGTCGACGGCGCGTACGGGGGCGCCGGCCTCCTCGCCCCGAGCGTCCGGGACCGCTATCGGGGCATCGAGCACGCCGACTCTCTCGTCATCGACCCCCACAAGTGGCTGTTCGCCCCCTTCGACTGCGCCGCCCTCCTCTACCGCGAGCCGCACCTGGCCAGAGCGGCCCACACCCAGGACGCCTCCTACCTCGACGCCCTGCACACCGACGACAATGCCCAGTGGGACCCCAGCGACTACGCCCACCACCTCAGCCGCCGCGCCCGCGGCCTCCCCCTGTGGTTCTCCCTCGCCGTCCACGGCACCCGCGCCTACACCGAGGCCATCGAGCATGCACTGACCCTCGCCCGCGGCACCGCCACGCTCATCAGGAACACCCCGTACCTCGAGCTCATCCGCGAACCCGAGCTGTCCGTCGTGCTCTTCCGCCGGATCGGCTGGACCGCCGAGGACTACGCGGAATGGTCCGCCCGCCTCCTCGCTGGCCAGACCGCCTTCGTCGCGCCGACCGGCTGGGAGGGCGAGACCGTCGCCCGCTTCGCCTTCCTGCACCCGGAGACCACACTTGACGTGGTCGAGGAGATAGTGAGCACCATGGCCTGAGACCGGCAGTGGACCGCTGCGATCACCTGCTGCGATCAGATGCGACCTTCCGGCGCTGGAGTGAATCTTCACCGCACTCGCCGCACGATGACAGAAGGCAGGGCGACCCGTACCCGGCCGGTCCGATGAAGAATTGGACCGTCCTCGCTCGCCGCTCCCTCTGACCCGGGCGCTGACCACGCGGTGCGGACACGGGCTCCACCGGCACCCGCGCCGGTGCCGTACGGCGCCCATGCTCCCGGGCCTGCCGGACCGGCACACCATGGTTGGGCCCGCCAGTCCGGCAGCCACCGGTCCATCAATCGGCTGGAGGTGCTGGCAACGGCACCCGGCAGCACGAAGGCCCCGACTGCCCGGGGAGATCGAGACCTTCGCATGCCGGGAAGGTGACGCGGTCCCTACGCCAGAGCGCGGAATCGGGGGCCGCGGACTGCACCGGCCCGACGTGGGGGTCCGGCACCAATGCATGCGCCACCCTCACAACGACCCATATGTTCAGAAGGTCACGATCCAGCTCTAGTGCCCGCGATCGTCGTGATATGCAGGGTCGTACTTGGTGACGCGATTGACGTGGGAAAGCTGCACACCGACATCTCCCAGCGCTGCCCTGAGGAAGTGCCACGGATTTGAGACACAGGACGTCGACCCGCACTGCGAGACCCAGAGACTTGCTGGTCAACGTGCTGCGCTATGCCACAAACGACGGGACCCTACATGTGCACACCTCGTGCCGCCCACGCGAACGTCGTTGACGCACCGCACCAGCCACAGGGCCGAAATGCAGTCGGCCCCGGGAACCTGGCTGGTTCCCGGGGCCGGTGGTGGTGAGGTCAGTTGTCGTCGGTGCGCCGGTGCTGGCCGGTGCCGGTCTCGCCGTCGTCGTTCTTACGGCGACGTGCGGCGTAGACGGCGCCACCTCCGGTGGCGAGAAGAATGCCGCCGATCGCCAGGAGCCACCCGTTCTTACTGTCGGCGCCGGTGTGGGCGAGGGAGCCATCGGGCTCGGCGTCGGGTGGGGTGGAGGTAGGGGTCCCGGCGGCGATGTCCGGGCTGCTGGAAGAGGACGGCGTATCGGCGGGCTCCCCAGTGATCGCCGTTGACGAGGTGGTCGGCGTGGGCTGGATGGTGGGGTCGCCGGTGGGCTTGGTCGTCGGCCTTCCGGTCGGTTCCTCTGTGGGGCTGGCAGTGGTCGTGTTGGTCAGGACCACGGTGGTCTCGGCGCCGGGCTTGGCCGTGATCTCCGCCGGGGTGGTCTCCAGGCGGTAGCCGCCCGGGGCCTTGGTTTCGGTGGCTGTGTAGGCGCTGCCGGTCTTCTTGCCGACCGGGAGAGGGGCCTTGGCGGTGCCGTCCGGGCCGGTGGTGAGAGTGAAGGCGCCCTTGCCGTCCTTGGCGTCCTTCGGGGCGATGTTGACGATGGCGCCGGGCAGGCCCTTCCCGGTGGCCTTGTCGGTGACTTTGAGGGTGAGGCCGGCGGACTTGTACGGGTCGGTGATCGCCAGGACCTTGGGCTCGCCCGGGGCGCCGACGACGTCCTGGTCCGGGACAGTACCCAGCAGGGGGCTGCCGGAGAAGGTCTCCTTGAGACGTACGACGCCGGGGGCGAGATCGGAAAAGGCGAGGTTGCCGTCGGAGGCGGTCTTGCCCTCGGCGAGCGTCTTGCCCGCAGAGTCGAGCAGCCGGAAGGCGGCTCCGGGGGCGGGCTGACCTTCGGGGTCCGTCTTGACGATGCGCAGTTCAGCCTTGTCCGCCGACGCCGGGGCGCCCTGCTCCTTGGGGGCTTCGGCGGACGGGGAGGGGGCTGCGGTGGCACTGGTGGCCGAGCTGGTCAGGACGGTGGAAGCGGTCAGAGCGAGCGCGGTGAACAGTAGGGGGCGGTGCTTCATGAGGGGTGCTCCGGGCGGGATCGTGCGGTGCGGGACGGTGTGGCGCGGGCTCCGAAAGCGGGCCCCGTCAGCGCGAGGGGTCAGCTGGGCGCGTCGCCTGTACGGCGGCGGCGGTTGATCAGGTAGAGGCCGCCTCCTGCGACGAGCAGGGCGGTGGCTCCGCCGGCCAGCCAGGTGGTGGCGGCACCGGTGTGGGCGAGGGATCCGGGCGGCGTCGTCGGCGGGGTGGTGATGGCCGGGGGTGTCGCGGGCGGGGTGTTCGGGCTCGGCGACGTGGGCGCGGCGGGCTGGTCGGCGAGGGTTACGGTGACGTCGGCGCCGGGCCGGGCGGTAAACGTGACCGGGGTGGCGTCGAGCTTGTAACCGTCGGGTGCCTTGGTCTCGCCTGCCCAGTAGCGGGTGCCTGCCTTGAGCGTGACGTCGAGGGGGACGGTCGCAGTGCCGTCGGCCCCGGTGGTGAGGCTGGTGATCACCTTGCCGGGGGTGTGCTTGCCGGCCTTGTCCGTTTCGTCGGCGTGGATAGCGATGACCGCGCCGGGCAGGGTCTTGCCTGTGTTCTTGTCGGTCTTTTTCACCGACAGGCGGGCCTTCTTGAACGGGTCGACGAGGTCGAGGGGGTTGGCCTTGGCGGTGCGTCCGGCGGTGATCGTGATGGCTTGCTCGGGGACAAGGTCGTGAACGGGGCTGCCGGAGGAGGTCTCCCGAAGCCGGTAGGTTCCAGCGGGGAGCTTGTCGAAGACGAGGCTGCCCTGTTCATCCGTCTTGCCCGCGGCGACCTGCTTACCGCCGGAGTCCAGGAGCTCGAACGCGGCGCCGACCAGGCGGGTACCTTCGGGGTCCTTCTTGCGGATCGTCACGCCGCCCGTGGCTTCGCCGACGGTGATGGCGGCGGAGTCTTTGACGCTGGTGGTGCCCCCGGCGAGCAGCATCCGCTGGGCAGCCGGGTTCTTGGGCATGAGAACCTGCAGCCCGATGGCCGGCAGCCCCTCGGCCGTCGCGGTGACGCTGGCGGTCCCGGGCTCCTCGGCGGTGAACTCCCAGGAGCCCGCGCCGTTGTCGTTGGTGGTGACCTTGCCGGAGGCGGTGCCTGAGCCCGACTCTGCGAGCGTGACGGCAACCTTGGGGACCGGGGTGCCGGCGGCGGTGGTGACCTTGACCGCGACGGTGACCTTCGTCCCGGCAGTGGTGTTCTTCACCGACGGCGTGATCTGGAGGGTGTAGGGGCCAGTGAGCTTCTTGGCCTCGGCGACATAGCCCTGGGCGAGGGTGCGGGCGGCCGGGGAGACGACCGGGTACGCCAGGCGCTGCTTGCCGCGCTCGCCGTCGAGGGCGTATGTGCCGCCGGCCAGGTACTCGTACACCACGGCATCAACCGCGGCGGCCTGGGCACTGTCGCGGGTCTGCCCGTACTTACCGATCACGTAGGCGGCCTCCGCCAGGTTCTCCTTGGCGACGGACTTCCCGGTCACCGAAGACGTCCAGGACGGAACCGGCTGCGGGTCGCCGTAGCCTCCGGCGTCGGCCGGGCCCTTGCGCCCGGGGTCGGCGCAGTAGGTCTCAGTGTCACCGTGGACGGCCGGGCCGGGAGGGCCGTAAGCGCCGATGTGGCTGGAGGCCGCGTGCCCCTCGGAGTCAGGGATCGCGTAGCCGGGGCCCAGTACGGCAGGGGCGTCTGGAGCGGCGATGGCCTGCGCGGGCAGCAGGGTGCTGGTGGCGAGCGCGGCAACGGCGACGGCCAGGTGCGCGGGGCGGGCGGGGCGGGGGCGCATATGGGGGAAGAGGTCCTGTCGGTGAAGGGAATGAGGGTGCGGACGCTGGTGCGTCGGCGGATGCCAGGGCGGCGGCCGACCGGGGGCCACCTACCGCTTCCGGGCAGGGGAGGTCCGGGGTCGGGGGGCCGCAGACATAAGAAGGGGCGGTCGGGTATGTACCGGCGGGGCGCCGGGGATCCACAGGCGGACGTAATGGCCGATCGCGGTTCGCAGCCGGGTGACGTCGATGCCGACCCAGGGCGCGTACTCGCTGTGGTTCCAGTCGGTGAACGTTCCGTACCCGTCATGGGCGGGGGCTCTGCCGTGCCGCCGATCTCGGACCTCGAAGGCGCCGTAATCGGCGAAGGACAGCACGGCGGTGTCGAGCCGCCCGTGTTCCCTGTGTACGACCTGCAGGCGCAGCCCGTCGTAGTGCCCGGAGCGGATCGTGGGTGCGAAGTCGATGCGCAGCAGCAGCGGGAGGTCGGGGACGGGCGCGGCGTAGTAGGCATCGCCGACGACAGCGGCCTCGGAGTAGGGCAGCGCGAGGTGGTCGGCGAACAGCTGCTCGGTGAACAGGGGCACAGGACTGCCTCGTTGGCCGGTCAGCGCCGTGCGGCGGGGCGCGCGGGCAGGGCGGCGGACGGGGTGGTGGCGGTGCTCCAGCGCGGAATGCCGGTGACCGGGACGGGCGGGCGGACTCCGAGGCGGGGGCGGAGGTCTCGGGGGGTGGGCACCGCCGGGCGGGGCGGTACCACGGGCGCGAGCTGAGCGAGAGCGGCGAGCTGGGGGTGAAGACTCTCTCGCCAGCGGGCCGCAGGGGTCGGATCAGTGAAGGCCGCCGCTGTGGCGGCGATGAGGTGGGAGGGCGTACGGCTACTGAAGGTGATCTCCGCGCGGGTGCCTCGGCCCGGCGGGCCGGCCCACAGCTGCGTCCCGTCCTCCAGGTCGCGGCGCGAACAGTTGATGTATACCCCCGCGTTGCGGTCCGCGGCAGCCAGCTCCATGGTGCCGAGCTCGGCGCCCGTACGCTTCCAGCCAGCCGCGACCAGCGGTTTCACGCTGTCGGCCCAGTACGCCGACGGAGCCGCGAGGAAGCGGTCCTGGCCGTCGGCCCAGTCCTTGGCGAGGGCGGTAGTCAGGGCCGCGACGAGCTCCGGCGGGGTGCTCTCGTTGACGATCGCGGTCCACGCCGGTCCGGAGACGGCGTCCGGCGCGGCGCTGATGGTCCACAGGTCGTAGTCGTCTCCTGCCCAGCCGATGCGGATGCGGTGGTCCGGGCTGGTTACGACGAGCTGATGCGGGCCCTCGTCCAGGTGGTGGTGGGGCCAGTGTGCAACGGGCGCAAAGCCGGGATCGCCGTGGCCGGGTGTTCCGGCGAGGTATCGAGGCGTGACGTAAACGTCGCCGTCCACGGGAGTGGCGGTGGCTCGGGGGGCGTGTGCGGGCAAGGCCGTCTCCAGGGCGGAAGGGGTAGCGGTCAGCGGGCAGCGGGGGCGGCGAGGACCGGGCGGGGCACGATCGTGGCGGGCAAGACGACGTCCGGCCTGCGGATCACGGCCAGGTCGGCAAGGACTTCGCGCTTGACCTGGGCGCGAAGGGCTGGGGTGAAGACGTCTTCCTCGAGCCTGCCGTCGGCGGTGGCGTACGGTCGGAGCCGGGCCAGGGCGAGGGTGGCGGCGGCCGGGTGCTCGGCGACGAGGCGGTCGAGGGCCGTGTCCAGGGCCTGGGATCGCAGGTCGTGGTCAGGAGCGACTCGGCGCTGGCCGGTGACAATCCCCGCGTACTGGTTGATCAGGCCGGTGTGTTCGGCCCGGCGCTGCCTGATGGCGACCAGGAACCGGCGGGCGTTGAGAATCTTGAAGGCGTCCGGTTCGGGCAGGTGGGAGAAGTCGCTGGGCAGGGCCCCGAGGGCGGAGGCGCTGGAGGCGCGGGCCACCGGCACGGTCAGGGCGGCGAGTTCGTCCAGTGCCATGTTCCAGCGCCGCTGCAGCAGGGGGTGGCGCAGCGCGGGGACGCGGTCGTTCTGGTCACGGGCGTCGTCGGCAACGGCGCTGCGGAAGGCCACGACTCCCCTGGCCAGCAGCCGCTCCACATCCGGGGTGCTGGGCGCGGTGAGATGGCCGTCGGCCCAGCCTTCCTCGATCGTGTCGAAGATGTCCTTGGCGAGCGGGCGTACGGGAAGACCGACGGCGGTCTGGGCCTGGGTGAGCAGCTGGGCGAAGCGGGCGTGGTAGGCGTGGGCGAGCCAGCTGCGGGCGGTGGTGGCCGTGTCGGTGGCTCCCCTCCCCGCGGCAGCGTCGTGCCTGCGGTTCTCGGCCCGGCTCAGGGCTGCGGTTTCCCGGTGGACCTGGTGAAGAGCGGTGCGTACCTGCCGGAGCCGGCGGGAGGTGTGGGCGGCGCGCGGGTCGCGGCGGTAGGACATCCGCTCGCCGGCGAGCTGCAGGTCGCCCTCGGCGAAGGTGAGCGCGTCGCGCAGGTCGTGAACGCGGTGCGGAGCGTGGAGGAGGTCGTGCTGGACGGGGCGGAGGTAGCCGGCGGCGTCGGCTATCGCGGCCGTGACCAACTGGTTGAAGCGGTCCTGCACGTAGTCGGAGAACTCCGTGTCGTCGAGGTCGGCGACCTCGCGCAGGCGGAGGCGGTTCTGCGGCTGGGCGGCGTCGGAGGACGCAAGCATGCTCGTCCCTTTCGCAAGGTTGGTGGTTGGGGCGATCAGGCGGGGAGCGGGCGGCGGGTGGCCGGATGGGTGCGGAGTTTCGCGAAGGACACGGCAAGGCCGACGGCCTGCAGGACGGCGCACGCGGTGATGGCGTGACCGAGCAGGTCGGGCGGGGTGAGCGCGACCACGGCTCCGGCCAGGGGGAAGGGCGCAAGCAGCAGCAGGATGATCAGGCTCAGGGTGCTGCCGAAGACCTTTTCCGGCACGAGATGGGCGCGCAGGGTGCGCAGCACCACGGTCATGCCCGCCTCGCCGGCCATCAGAAGGGCCACCAGGACCAGAAAGGCGGCGTAGGTGTCGGCGACGGCCAGGGCCAGGCAGGCGAGGGAGGCGAGTGCGGCTGCGCTGGCGCCGACCGGCCACAGACCGGCCCGGTCGATCGCGAACCGGGCAAGGGCGACCATGAGCAGGGAGGCGACGGCGGCGGCCGACCAGACGAGGCCGACCTGGCTGCTGGTACCGCCGAGCCGCTGGATGACCAGTACGGGGCCGGCGGCCTGGACGAGGCCGATCGCGGTGTTCGACAGGACGAGACCGACGCACAGCCAGCCCAGCGCGGGCAGCGAACGCAGGCAACGCCAGCCGATCCGCAGTCCGTGGGCGACGGGAATCGGCGCTTCGTGGGGCCAGGCGGGGCGCTGGCGGGGGGCCAGGGCTGCGCCGAGAACCGAGCAGACAGCGATGGTCAGGAGCATGCCGGTGGCACCGGTGTACTGCAGCAGGACTCCGGCCAGGGCCGGGCCGGCCAGCGTGGCGCCCTGGTCGATGCCCAGGAGGACGGCCTGGACACGGTGTGCCTGGCCTCCGGCGTCCCGGCTCGCCGCGCCGCCCGCGGTCTCGGCCGCGATATAGGAGAACTCCGTGAGGACGCCGGTCGACGCGGCGAGCAGCATGACCGTGGCGATGGCGGTGGCGCCGTCGACGGCGGGGAGCACGAGCGCGGCGGCCAGGACGACGAGCGCGCGCAGGATCGAGGCGATGCGCAGAACCCGGGTGCTGCCCACGCGGTCCACGGCGGCGCCGGCCAGGGCGAACGCGCCGAGGCGGGGCACCCATTCCAGAGTGAAGGCGATGCCCGTCAGGGTGGCCGAGTCGGTGACGGCCAGGACGAGCAGCGGGATGCCGTACGTACTCATCGCGAAGGCGCCGGCATCGGCCGTCCGCGGGACGTAGACACCGCGCACGGGCCCGAATGCGGGGACACGGACGTGTCGGCCGGTGGGTGGCCGTAGGGCGGCGTGCTTGGGAGGCATCATGTTTCCGGGAGGTGGGACGCTGCTGCATTCAGCGGCGGGGGGCCGGCCGCGGGTAAGGCGAAGGCGGTGAAGCGATCGGGACAGCGGGTGCGGCCGGTCGGGTCACGGCCTGGTACGCGGCACACAGTGCGGTCAGGTGGCGCACGGCGTCACCCCTCCGGGCGGCGAGCATGTCCACTTGTAGTCCGGTGAGCTGCAGGACGCCGTCGGTTGAGCCGCGCCGGTAGCGATCGCGGCCCACGGCGATGTTCCGCAACTGGTCGATGGCTTGGGTGGCGCGTTCTTGTAGCTGCTCTTGGATGTCATCGAGCCGGTAGGCGCTCTCCTGAATCAGACCGGCCAGGGTCGCCGCCTGCGCGGGCATGGAGGCCGTCGACGGGAAGACACCCAGGAGATCTCTGACCAGACTTTCGCCCGGGCCCCCGGAGCCACTGCGCGTATTGGTCGTCATCGGCGCGCACTATCGGCAGGAGCAGCGAACATGCGTAAATCTCTCTGGGCTGATGCGGATATGGACGAACGGCGCGGGCGCCGGTGGCGTCCCAGGCGTCGGCCGGCGCCGAGCTTGGGGCGAGCGATGATCAGCAGGGTCAGCGCAGTGGCGGCTCCCGCTGCAGGCAGGCCGACGAGGATCTGCGGGCTGTCCGAGAGGGCTCCGGCCAGGGCGGTGCCAGCAGCCTGTCCCGTGCCGACGGCCAGAATCAGCCAGGCATACGCCTCGGTGGTACGGGAGGCAGGGGCCAGGGCATCCACCGTGTGGAAGCCGTTGGTAATGATCAAGGTGAGGACCAGCCCCGGTATCACGGCGAGGACGATGGCCGCCCGCGGGCCGGGATCGGCCAGCAGGGGCAGCCAGCCGAGAAGGAACAGCGCGCTGGTCGTGATCAGTTGAGTGGTTGTGGTGCCGGGCCACGTCCTGCGGGCGTAGACGATGCCGCCCAGGAAGCTGCCGGTGGAGAACGCGGCCGGCAGCATCCCGGAGAGCGTGGTCATCTGGTGTGTGGCGGCCATGTGCGCGGCCCAGACGTTCATCGCGCCGAGCGCGAACCCGGTCGCCGCCAGTGCGGTGAACAGCAGGACCAGGCCCGTGCTGATCAGTGGTCCGCTGCCCGCAGGCTCCTCTGCGGCCGGGCACCAGTACCGGGAGGGGCCGGCGCTCAGGACGATGGCCGACCCCAGGAGCCCGAGGGCCGCGGTGGCCCACAGGGCGATGTCGGGGGTATGCGCGGTCGCCAGCCAGGAGGCGAGGAGGGGACCCACGATGTAGAGAAGCCCTTGGGAACCGGTGTCCAGGGCCTGCACGAGGCGGCGGCTCCCTGCGTCGGCCAGCACCGTGGGCCACAGCGCACGGAGGCCGGCCTCCAGTGGCGGGGTGACCAGCCCCGCGAACCCGACAACTGCAGTCACGGCCGCCGGCTGGCCGTCCACCCCGATCCACGGCAGCGCCACCAAGCAAAAGGCGTTGAGCAGGACGGCCGGAACGGAGACGCGGGTCTGGCCGTACTTGTCCATCAGGCGGCCCTTGACCGGCTGAGATAGGCCCGAAGCCAGCCCGTAGATCGCGGCGAGGAGCCCGGCGAAGGCCAGCGACTTACCGCCTGCGGTGATCCACAAGACGATGCTGACGGGGACCATGGCGTTGGGCAGACGCCCGATCAGGGTGCCACCCAGCAGGCGAACCACGTACTGGCTGCCCAGCACCGCCCCGTACGTGGCCGTGGCGGCGGTCGCGGTCGATCGAGCGGTCAACGGGTGGGCTTTCCATCAGGGCTCAGCACCGGGGTGCTGGGAACGGAAGGGGTACGGCGGCGGGTGGCCGGAAGGTCGCAGGATGCGTTGGAGGTTCACCGGCTCGGTCCGGTGGTGGCTGCGGAGAACAGTTCGCCGACCCGCCAGGCGGTAACCGGGGCGGGGGCAGGCGGCTGGCGCACGGCGACGGCCTGGCTGGTCTTTCGGGCCTGGTGGCCTGCCCACTGCCCGGAACGGGCGGCGGCCGGAATACGGGGCGTGCCCCATACGGGGTGGGTCTCGGCGTCCGGGAGCGGTCGGGCGGTGGCCCACGTCGAAAGGGCCAGGTAGACCGGGGCGAGGGCCCGGCCCGGTGCGGTCAGCTGCAGGGAGGCGACATCATCGCGGGAGATGGAGACGATGCCGTCGTCGATGAGCCGGCGAATCGGAGAGTAGACCGCGCTGGGGCCGCGGTCGGCCATCGCTTCGGCGGAGAGAGCGGCCATGGTCGTGGTCCCGCGGGACTTGAGGGTCCACAGCAGCACGGTGGCGTGCCGGTGGCCGATCACGGTGAGGGTGTCCTCGGCGTTCTGCGCGGCCGGGATCCGCTCCGGTTCGGCCTTCCCGGTCACGCGGTTGAGGACGAGGTTCTTCTCCAGGTGCGCGTCTCCCCAGTTGGCCAGGGCGGTCAGGGACGGCATCAGTTCGCGGCCGCGGGCAGTCAGGCCGTAGGTGACGTGCAGGCGGGTCTGGGCGGTGCGGTCGACGAGTCCGGCCTCGGACAGGGCCCGCAGCCGGGGGTGGAGCTGGCCGTCCGCGAGCCACGGCAGGTGCTCCTTGAGCTTGGTGTAGCGCAGCGGGCCGGGCTGGGAGGCCAGTGTCATAAGGACCCACACGCTCCAGCGCGGCGCGATCATCTCCAGCGCCTCGGCAACGCGGGGCAGGTCGGTCGCGGGCAGATCGGTCGAGGGCAGGCGGGCAGCAGCCAAGGCGGGAACTCCAGACGGGCGGGATGGTCGAGAGGAATGAACGGGTCAGCGCGAGCGGGCGGGCTCGGGGGGCGCGACCGGATGTGGCGCCGGAGCGACGGCAGGGGTCTGGGGCGCAGCGGATGCATGGAGCGCCACGTCGGGGACGCGGGCCAGGCTGTTCAGCACGTCGCCGAGGACCTGGGCGTGGGAGTCGCGGACGGTGACCGCGTGGGCCAGGCGGCGGGTGGCGTCGCCGATGTGGCCGACGTCCACGGATGCGATCGTGCGGTCGGGGTGAGTCAGCCGGTGAAGCTGCTCGGCGTGGAAGGCGACGGCGCGGTCGGCGTGTTGCAGGGCGTCGAAGCTGTTGAGCAAGGCGTGGCGCATGCTGCCGGGCACGGCGTCCGCCGCGAGTTCGGCGACCGGGCGGCCGTAGAGCGCTTCGATCCGCTCGCCCGCCGTGCGGGAGGCAGCGTACGGATCGGGCACTCAGCCTCTCCGAACTGCCACTACGTCTCCGGCTCCGACGTGTGCCGGCGGGAGCTTGCTGCTCACGGCTGTCGGCCGAACGGCAGCCGGGGCGGCGAGCGGGCGGACTGCTGGTGGTGGCATCGCCGCAAGCAGCGTGTCCAGGGCAGTTCGGTAGCCGCTGCGCGCTGCCAGCGCCGCCTCCAGCCACTCTGCGTCGAACCGCAACGCGTCAGAGCTCAAGGAGTCCAGCTCTGCGTCGGGGGCCATTGCCGCGTGAACGCGGTCACGGACCCTTACGACCTGCGCCTCGGCCAGAGCGAGGAAGACACGCAGCTCCAGGGCCCGTACCAGCGCGGGCGAGGCTCTGGAACGGACCGCCCGCTCGTGGAGCTCGTTCAGCGGCCCGCCGAACACGCCTTCCAGGCGGGCGTCCTGGCTGCTGGTCCGGCGTCCGTCACTCATCGCGTACCGCCTCGGATCTGCGCGGGCTGCGCCGGAACGGGGGTGGGCAGAGTGGTCGTCACCCTGGGCCCGAAGCGCTGCTGGATGTGTACCGTCTCGGCAGGGGCCTGCAGGAGGAACCGGAGCGTGATGGCCCGGCCGTCGCGGGTGGCAACAGCGCGGTTCACCCTGTGTGCCAGCTCCATCACCGGGTCGTCCAGCTGATCCCCCACCGCTGCCTCCAGCGCCGCGACCAAGGTGTCCTCGGCCCTCTCCAGCACCCGCTGAGCCTGGGAGAGCATCCCGTACCACCGGACCGCCTGGGTAGCGCCGGGATGGGCCTGAGGTGCGGCGTGGACAGCCTGGGTCAGGTCGCTCATGGGGAGGCCGAACTGGGCCTCGATTCGGTCGGCGAACAGGCCGAGCACGTCACCATCGAAGTCGTCGGGGTTGTCGGACACGAAAAGGGGGCTCCTGGGAGGGGAAACGGGTGAGCGGGTCAGTTCAGGCGGAGGCCGTCATCCAGGCGGAGGTCGCGGTCATCGACCCCGTCGGTGACGCCCGAGGCGGACGACGTGCCGCCAGTCGCCGCCGGTCACCGATGCTGTGAACGGCCTTCTGCGCCGCAGCACACCCACGGCCGTGGAGTCGCCGTCGGCGCGGGCGTGGACGGCAACGGCGAGCACCGGCTCAGCCGGCCAAACCGAACGGGAGCGACGCTGGACGGGGTGCCGCGCAGGACGGTGGCGGTGATGGACGCGGGTGTGTAGCACACAGCAGATGGCTCCAGACCAGGCAGAACAAGAGGAAGTGACCGCCCTCAGCGGGTCGGTGTTGCAAGGGTCCGTAGAATCCCCGGTTTCCGAAACCGGTACTTGGCCGCTATATTGCGCGCCGCCGATGCGCCGAAACAGGGTCGAGCGGAGATCGTGTTCAGCGGCCATGTGGCCGTCGGGACCCCTGCGGTACGGGTGTGGTTGGGGCGGTACGGACCGCGCTGCGGCGCGCAGTCGGAGCCGGCGGCGGCAGCTCCGGGGCCTCCTCGTCCGACCATGCTTCCCACCAATCCACCGCGGCGTCGTACGTCTCGAACCCGCCTTCCCGCAGGATGTGGGTGTTGGAGTTCCAGTCGAACCGCTCCAGCAGGATCCGGAACTCCGACACCGCCTGAGGGTCAAGGCACCGCAGCATCACGACCGTCTCCACAGGTTCACGCATGTCGGCGGTGTAGCTGGCCAGCAGGGCGAAGCCGTCGCCGTCGCCGCGGACACGTGCTTCCAGGGCCCGGGTCATGTCGTCGGCGGGGTCGTGCACCCCCTCCGGCGGACTGAGCGCGTCGGAGGGGCAGCCACGGGCTATCAGGTACGACTGCGCCATCGCGTACAGCGGGAGGTGCTTGGAGTCGACCTCGAAGGTCCGGGCGCTCAGGTCCCGGGAGATGTGAACGGCGCGGAGCTGCGGGCTTCCCGGAATACCCCAGGTGGCGCCCTCGTCGAAGAGTACGAAGTAGCTGTCGGCGTCCGTGCGGTGCTCGCCGAGCACCTTCAAGGACGAGATGGCCAGATGGTCGTGGTGCTGCTCGTGCTCGTCGTCAGCGGGCTCGAAACCGTCGGTTTCGTAGTCGGGTTCGGGGAGGGACACGTGGGGCGGGCTGCTTTCTGCAGGCGGGAGAGGACGTACCGCAGGCACCGTGCGGTCAGTGCTGACGGGCTGGTGCCGGCCATGCTCCGGGCGGCCGGGAGGGCACAGGGCTGATCGCCGCGGGGGTGCGACGGGTACCGAGCAACGCAGTCCTGCCGATGTCGGTCAGGGTGACCGGCTGGCCGAGGGTCAGGCTCCGGGAGGTGTCTCGGATGAGCAGCCCATGGGCTTCCAGGCGTTGGAAAGCCGGAAGCTCGATGAGGCGGCCCTGAACGGTGCGGACTGAGATCCGGTGGGTGTGAAGGTTCTCGCGCATCGTGCCGCCGCCTGCGAGCGAGAGGAGCGCGGCGAAGTCGCGGGGTGTCAGGTCTTGGTCAGCGGGGGCGGGGGCCGAAACGGCGGCCTTGACTGCTTCCAGGGCTGCGGCGGCGCCCTCGTGCAGCCGGTCGCGGAAGGCTGTGGCCTGGGCGAGTTCGTGCAGGGTCCGGCGCATGCGGTCCAGGAGCGGGGTATCTACGGGGTAGCCGCCGGAGCACAGACGCTTGAGGACGTTGCGGTGGTAGGTGACCGCGGCTTCGGCGATCGCCAGTTCCCGGTGGACGGCGGCGAGCGCGGCTCGCTCGGGCGGAAGCAGTCCGCTCCGGTGGTCGTGGTGCAGGACGGTCAGGTCGCCGACGACCTTCTCGATGGCGGCGTCAATGGCGGTTGCCGAGGATTCGCGGGCGGTCACGACTGCCGGCAGTCGCAGTCGGCCGGGATGGCGGCCAGCAGGGCTGAGCGGCGGTAGGACTTGCGGCGCCGGCCATCGCTGTGGGTGATGTCGCGGCTGGCCACTTCGAAGGGGCGAAGCAGGGTGGCCAGGCGCGTCTGGGTGAGCTCGGCGTAGGGCCAGCGGCCCTCGGCGATGCCGGGCAGGGTGCGCAGCTCCGCGACGAGGTCGGCGGAGCACACCGCGTCCGGGCTGCCGTGGCGGGCGAAGGCGTGCAGGCAGGCCGCCAGGATGCATGGGGCGGTAGAGGCAGCGGCCGGGTTGCCGGTGGGGCGAGGCGGTTGCTCGGGGTCGGCGCGGGGAGGGCAACAGTTCTCGGCGCTCAGGAGCTGCGCGACCTGCCGGCCCACCTTGGCGTGCTCAACGAGCAGTTTGCTCAGGTCGTCGAGTTCCCGATCCTGGGCGCCGGGGGTGGTGGGCCGTCGGCCGGCCCAGGCGCTCAGCTCTGCTTCCACCTCCAGATGGCGTTCGTGAGCATCCAGCAGAGCCTGGTGGCGCGGGTGCGGAACCGGGCGGGACTCAAGAAGGGTCGTCATCAGGGCCTGGAGCAGGAGGGAGGAGTGGGCGGCGAGGCTGGTCATCGCGAAGGACCCTTCGGGGAAGTCATGGTGACGCGGGCAGGCGCAGGCGGTCCGGGCAGCGGGAATACCGGCGTCGGAGACACCGTGGGTTCGGCAGGACGCGGGCGGACTTGCGGTGAGAGGGAGCGAGCTGCATGCGCACGGGGCCCGGCCGCGGGGCGGGGGCGGCCGACGCGGGCTCGGACGGTGTCGTAGATGTCGTGCTTGGCGCGGGGGCGTACCGCGACAATGTGGACGTCTGTGGGGTGGCTGGACCCGGGCGGGGCCGGGCGGTGGGCGTAGACGATGCGCCACTCGACGCGGGAGCCGAGGTAGAGCTTGCGGTACCCGGATAGGTCCGCGGACAGCTTGCCGCCCCTGACTTCGGCGCGGACTACATCCTGGATGAGGGCTAGCCCCAGGTCTCGCATGTCGCCGGGGGCGGCGAGCAAGTCGTCGAGGGCCTCGGGGTGGAAGGACAGCCCGAAGGCCGCGGGAGGCTGCGGTGGGTATGTCACGTGGCGGCCCCGCCCGGCGAGGGTCCGACGCCGGCCTGCTGGGCCTCGGCGTCGCGGGTGGAGGACTTCGCGGACGGGACCGGGCCGCGAAGCAGTCGGTGCTCCGGGCGGTCCGGGTCGGTCTGGCAGGCGCTCAGGGGACCGCCGGGAGCGCGGACGTAGGCCAGGCAGTGGGTGAGGTAGTCCCGGTGCCACACGGCCATGCCGCTGAGGCCGGCCTCGGGGTCCTTGTGCTGCTGGTAGGCCAGCCACAGCGCGTGCAGCCACGCCACGACGTCAAGGTGCTGGTGCCACTGGGCGCACCACGGAGCGGCGGTGGTGACCTCGGCGCCGTAGACATCCATGAGGTGGTCGTCCACCCAGTCGGTGAGCGCGGCCAACTCGTCCTCGAACTCCTCGCCCTCCAGCTCCAGGATCGGCTTGGGATCCGGCGGCGGCGCCGGGGCGGCGTACGAGGGCATACCGGGGAATCCCGCGAAGGGCATGCTCGCGGCCATCGGGTCGGCCGGCGGGGCGGAGGCCAGCGTGTCGATCAGACGGGCCTGCTCGGCGGACTGATCCAGGAGCTTACGTACGGAAGCCTCGATGGATTCGAGCTCGCCTTCGGGCAGACGTACCGGCTCCATTTCCCCGCCATGGCGAGGCTCAGCAGATTCGGACACGAAAAGGGTTCTCCTTGCAGCCGGGGCCGTGGAATCAGTGGCTCCGATGGTCCGGAGAATCCCCGGTTTCGGAAACCGGGGATCTGCCGCTATATTCCTCCCCGCCACCTGGTGGGCCGAGAACGCGTCCGGTCAGGACGTCAAGTCGAAATCTTCCTGCGAATGCGCCTGCTGCAGAGCCTCGGTGAGGCGCTCGGAGGCAACGGCAGCGTATTCCTTGGTCTTCTCGACGCCGATGAACTGGCGCCCTTCCATCATCGCGGCGACACCGGTGCTGCCCGAGCCGGCGCAGAAGTCCAGAACGGTGCCACCCGGCGGGGCGATCTTCACCAGTTCCCGCATCACCGAGACAGGCTTCTGCGTAATGTGCCGACGCTGCTTGCCCGACGGCTGCGAGGCGCTGTACATGCCGGGCAGGTAGACCGGGTTTGCGGAGGCGTCGATCCTGCCCTTGGAGCCCCACACGATGTACTCGGTGTCCTGGCGGAACTTTCCCTTCTGAGGGCGGGCCTGCGGCTTATGCCAGGCCAGGATGCCCAGCCACAGCCATCCGGCAGCCTGCAGGGCGTCGGTTGTGGCCGGCAGCTGACGCCAGTCGGTGAACAGCAGTGCCGTCCCGCCGGTCTTTGTGAGCCGGTGGGCCTCGGTCATGATCTGCGTCAGCCAGAGCGTGTAACTGCGCTGGTCCATCGTCTCACCGGCGAAGTCCGGCAGGGAGTGCTGGGCGTTCGCGGAGACGTACTTCTGGCGGGCGGAGCGGCTTGTGCGCTCCTTCGCTGTCCGGCCCCCAGAGTTGTACGGCGGGTCGGTGATGACGGAGTCGACACAGCCGTCGGGCAGTGTCGCGAGCACGGTCAGCGCATCGCCCTGATGGAGGGAAAACGACAAAAGGGGACCCCAATTCGGTGAGGGATACGGGGGGGAGGTCTCCGGACCGCGCAGAAGCGCACGGCAGACAAGCCGGTGGCGCGCGGGGAGGACCAAACTGTAGGTCACAATCCCCGGTTGGGAAGCATCGCGGGCCAGGAAGACCGGAATCTCGCGGATTTCGGCAGCGATTTCGGCGACCGGGGATTCGGGCTTACTGTCGTGTCACTGCCCGGCGGACACCGCCGATGGCGTACCCCTCCCCTCTTCCTTTTCCCGCAGGAGGCCCCTGTGTTCCGTCCGTAACCCCGGAAGCGGCCGTCACCGTCGCCCCGACGCTCCTCTCCCGCCTCAGGCCCCGACACGTAGACGGCCCATGTACCGCCCCTGATTTACGCTCCCCCCGCATCCCCCCGCAGGACCTGGAGGCTCTCTGATGTTCCGCCCGTAACCCCCACCGCCCTGGTGCGTGAGGCAACACGCATCCCGGCCGGGACCCTTCGCCCGCCTCCACCGCGCCGGCCGCACGGCCCTTCCCCTTGACACACCGTGCGGCCGGGGCTCGCCCCGAGGACATCACCGTGATCCGTTCCGTCCCATCCCCACGTCACATCCCAGCGGCTCGCCGACCCGAGGCCGCCCGGGAGTGAAAGGCATCGCCGCCGCGATCGGCGCGCTATGTCTCTCCCCCTTCCTGCTGGCCGGCACCGCCGTGCTCGCCGCCGCGGCGAGCGACTCCTCGGGTCAGGGCACCTCCTGCTTCACCAAGTCGGCCGACACCGAAGCGGTACGTCGCCAAGTCGCTTCCGTCCTCAGCGGATCCGGCGCCCAGAAGGTCCACATAGACGGCCTTGATCTGCCGGACGAGCAGATACCGCACGCCCGCACCATCGTCGCCACCGGCCTCACCCTCGACATACCCGAACGCGGCCAGGTCGTCGCACTGGCCACCGCCGTACAGGAGAGCCGGCTGCGCAACCTCGGCTACGGCGACCGCGACTCACTGGGCCTGTTCCAGCAGCGACCCAGCATGGGCTGGGGCTCTGCCGCCCAGGTCCGGGACCCCGTCTACGCCAGCAGTAAGTTCTACCAGAACCTGCTGAAGGTCCCCGGCTGGCAGCAGATGACGATTACCCAGGCCGCGCAGGCCGTCCAACGGAGCGGCTTCCCCGACGCGTACGCTCAGTGGGAGCCCCTCGCCCGCGCGCTGCAGCAGGCCATCGCCCCGACCTTGAAGGGCGCCCGGCCGTCCGTCGACGGCCAGACTCCGGTCCTCCCGTCCACGGGCGGGTGCACGCTGGCCGAAGACGGCAGCGGCTCCGGCCCCATCCCCGAGGGGGCTGTTCCCCAGGGGTTCTCGCTCCCCGCCGACGCCGATCCGCGCGCCAAGACGGCCATTACGTGGGCCATGCACCAGCTCGGCACCCTCTACCAGTGGGGCGGCTCCTGCCTCGCACCCCACGGCCCGGACCCCATGGGCCGGTGCGACTGCAGCTCGCTGACGCAGCAGGCGTACAAGAAGGCCGGGATCACCCTGACCCGGACCACGTATACCCAGGTCAAGGAAGGCAACGCAGTCCCGCTGAGCCAACTCCGCCCCGGTGACCTGGTTTTCAGCCGTGGGACCGTCGCCGTCCCTGAACACGTCGGCCTCTACGCCGGCCAAGGCTTCGTCATCGAGGCCCCGCGTACCGGGAAACCAGTCCGCTTCGCCCCTCTCGCCGACTTCGCCGCCAACAGCGCGCGCCGTCTCCCGTGACACCGGTCCGCCCGGCCGGCCCCTGAGGGCCGGGTGGACCGGACCACCTCCGCGCCACAGAGCGCCCCCTCCCTTCTTCCTGTTCCCCGCCAGGGCCCCCGCCGTGTCCTGCGCATGCAAGGAGCGCACCCCCATCTCCCCCGCCAGCCTCACCCCACCCCTGTCCGAACGCCTCACCGTGCTCGCCTACGATCCGGGCGTCTCACCCAAGGGCGGCGGACTGCCCGGACTCGATGTCCTGCGCACCGTCGTCAATTCCATCAACCTCTTCGGCATCGTCGCGGTGGTCGGCGCGCTTGCCGTCAGCCTCGGAGTCTGGGCCTGGGGCCATCACAGTGGCGGCCACCAGGCTGAAGCCAATGGCAAGAAGGGCGCCGTGGTGTCCGCAGCGGCCGCCCTCGGCCTGGGCGCGGCCAACGGGGTCGTTGCCTTCTTTAGTGCGCTGGGCTCGCAGGTTCATTGATGAGGAAACGTTCCCTCGACGCTCTCGGTCTCGGCTGGCTGCCGCCCCGACGCGTCGTGATCGCCGCCGGCGCCTTGGCCGCGCTGCTCGTGATGGCCGGGGCCGCTGCATGGTGGACCGGCCGCGGCCAGAGCACCAGCGCGGCCGCCCCGGATACCGGGTCCTCGGCATCGCCGAAGAGCACCTCGGCCCCCGTGCCGAAGCCAACCCCAGGGGGGTCCAGGGTCGCCGGTCCGCCGCCGATTGCCGACCCGCTGGCCTTCGCCCGGGCGAGCGCGGTGATGCTGTGGACCTTCGACGCCCGCACCACCAGCCGCGATGACCAGCTCGCTGGCATGCACGCCTGGATGACCGGCGAGCTCGCATACGCGGACTGGGACTCCGTCCAGGCCCAGATACCGGACCCGCTCCTGTGGTCCCGGCTGAAGGACAACGGCCAGCACGCCAGTGCCACCACCTCCGAGGCGCACTTCCCTTCGGCGTTCAAGCAGGCCCTGGCCGAGAACCCGCAGGCGATCACCGAGGCATACATCTACGCCGTCACCGTCCGCGGTAAGACGCAGCTCGCCTGGAGCGGCGGCGGGGGCGGGGCCGAGGACCGCCAGATCACCCTCGCCGTCCAGTGCCGCCCCGGCAAGGACTGCCGCCTGGTAGCCGTAGCCCCACGCGTCGCCCCGTAGCCGTTCCCCTCCCCCGAAAGGATGCCCGTGGGCTTCTGTGATCTGCCCGTCGCCGGCACCCTCTGCAGGGCTGGCGACGTGATCGACTTCGCCTCCGATCCGGTCGGTGCCATCGGGGACTGGATGGCGAAGAGCGCTGGCGACCTGGCCGCCGCCGCCGCCGACCTCGCCGCGAAGGCCATCGACCAAACCACCGACATCGACCTCGGTGCCGGCTGGTTCCGCGACAACTACGAGACGATCCTGCCCATCGGCCTGCTCGTACTGGTCGCGACGTTCTGCGCCCAACTCGTCCGCGCGGCCATCAAGCGCGATGGCCAAGCTCTGACCCAGGCCGTCACGGGAACAGCCAGCGGCGTGTTGTTCGCGTTCTGTGCCATCGCCTTCACCACGGTGGCCATCGAAGTCGTCGACGCATTGAGCGACGGGCTCTTCAAGGCATCGGGAACAGACATGTCCACGGCGGTGCGCCGCCTGGTCAAGGTCTCCCAGATCGGAGCCATCGCAGGCATGGGCTGGCTCGTCGCCGTCGTCGCCGCCCTGGCGAGCGCTGTCGGCATGTTCCTCTTCTGGGGCGTGATGATGGTCCGCAAGGTCGGCATCCTGATCTTGGTGACCCTCGCGATCTTCGCGGGAGCGGGCGGCGGCTGGGACGTCGCCCGCCGCTGGCGGCGCGGCTGGATTCAGGCCACCGCGACCCTCGTGGTGTCGAAGTTGCTGATGACGATCATCTTCGTGCTCGGCATCGCGGCCATGAGCAAGACCGAAGCCAAGGACGGTGTCGACGCCCTCGCCGACATGGCCGCAGGCATGGTGATCATGCTCCTGGTGCTGCTCTGCCCGTACATGGTGTTCAAGTTCGTTCACTGGGCGAGCGAAGGCACGGACGGCGAATCGATTCACCGAGCAGGTGGTGCAGGCGCCCAGATGGCACGTCAGCACGCTGAGAACGCCGGACGCAAGGCCGCTTCCGCAGCGGCCACTGCGGGCACCGGCGGCGCGGCGGCCGGGGCCTCGGGCGGCGCCCAGGCTGCAGGCGGCGGAGGCTTCCCTGGGGACATCGCCGCCAATCCCACCGGCGGAATGAGCCTGGACAAGGGCGACTCCGGCGGCGACAGCTCCGGCGGCGGCTTCCGGGACCTCATGGAGCAGTCCGGCACCCCGCAAACCCAGAACAACACAGGGCAAGGCGGTGGCCAGAACAGCAGTCCGCCGAGCTGGAGCGGCGCCGGCGGCCAGCAGGGCGAGTGGAGCAGCAATGCTCCCTCCGATCCGATGCCCCCGGCCCACGGAGCCCCCTCAGCTGCTGACAGCACCCAGCCCGGCTCGCCGACCGGCCTGTAACCCACCCGCCCCGCCCGGGGCAGGGCCCGCCCCTCCCGCGCGTCCTGCCCCGGCCCGACCCGACCCGGACCCGAACCTTGTCTTCCGAAGTTCTCCCTCTTACCGTCAAGTTCCCCCACCGGTCCCGGCGCGGCATTCTGCTGGGCCTTAGCCTCTCCCAGCTCGTTCTCGTCTCTTCGGCCCTCGCCCTCCTTCTGGCCACGGTAGTGGCCTCCGGCCTCATGGGCGCCGTCGTCCTGGCCCCCCTGTGGATCATCACCGCTGTCCTGGTCGGAGTGCGACGGGAGGGCCGGTCCCTGATCGACTGGGCGCCGCTCGTCGTCCGGTACGCCCATCGCCGCCGGACTGGGCAGACGGTGTGGCGGGCTCGGCCGGTCTCCCGGCCGCGGGTCGATGGGCTGCTCCACCTGCCCGGAACCACCGCATCGCTGCGGGTGGCCACCTCGGCATCCGGCGCCGCCGCCATCCACGACCCCCACCGGCAGACTCTGACCGCCGTCGCCAAGGTCAGCTCTCGCGCCTTCGCCCTGCTCGATCCGGCCACCCAGAACAGCAACGTGTCCGCATGGGGCCGGGCGCTGGCGGGCATCGCCCGCACCGGGCACGTCGCCATCGTCCAGGTCCTGGAGCGCACCGTCCCGGACTCCGGTGACAGCCTCGCTCGGCACTGGGCCGAGCACGGCAACCCCCAGGCCCCCGTCGCCGGGCAGATCTACTCCGCGCTCGTCGAGTCCGCCGGGCCGGCCGCTGCCCCGCACGAGGCGTACCTCGCCATCGCCCTGGACCTCAAAGCCGCCAAGCGCTTGGTCGGCCAGGCCGGAGGCGGGCTGGCCGGTGCTTTCATGGTCATGGCGCAGACCACCGCGTCCGTCGCACAGGCCGCCCGCAACGCAGGGCTCACCGTGACCGGCTGGCTGGGTCCGCGGGAGATCGCCGCAGTGCTGCGCACCGCGTACGACCCGGCCTCCACCGCCCGCCTCCAGCAGTGGTCCGCCACTGGCCGGGCCGAGGCCGACCCGGCCGCCGCCGGTCCCGTCGCCCAAGTCGAGGAGGCCGACCGGGTGATCACCGACTCCGCCCGCCACACCACTTACTGGATCGAGAACTGGCCCAGGACCGAAACCCACGCCGGTTTTTTGCACAACATCATGTTCAGCAGTGGTGTGCGGCGCACCCTCTCCCTGATCTACGCCCCGCAGGGGATCGAGTCCGCCCTCCGTGACGTCCAGCGGCGCAAGGCCGCGATCATCGCGGACGCTTCCGAGCGCCGTCGCCGCGGCCAGGTGGAGTCGGAGGCGGACAACGTCGAGTACGCGGACGTAAAGATCCGCGAGAAACAGCTGATCTCCGGGCACGCGGACGTCGCGCTGACCGGACTGCTCACGGTGAGCGCCGACACCGACGCCCACCTGAATGCGGCATGCGCGCAGATCGAAACGGCCGCCGCCGGCGCCCAGGTCGACCTGCGGCGCCTGATCTACCAGCAGACGGACGCCTTCACCGCCGGCGCTCTCCCGCTGGCTCGCAACACCCTCTGACCCGCCCGCCCGCCATCTTGGCGTCCATCCCCCCGCGAGAAGCCCTTGTCACCTGACCACCGCAGCGACGCCCTCTCCAGCGACACCCACCCGTTTCTGCGGGCGGCCACTGCCGGCCTGCGCCACCACATGCGCGCCCTCACCGTGCAGACATCCGTCGGCGAGAGCGTCCCGCCCGCCGACCGGCATCACCTCGACAGCCTGCATGCCCACCTCACCGCGCTGCACCGGCTGCTGGATCAGATCGCTGAACGCAGTCGGCCCGAGCGCCCCGCCTCCGGGCGGCACCTGGCCACCGCTCACGCCCGCGTCTGGCAGGCAGCCGACGCTGTCCACGCGGCTTTCCACCTGCTGCCCACCCCAAGCCCCGGCGGCAGCGACTGCCACCCCCAGCGTCTTCCGGAAGGCCCGCTCGTGCTGACCATCTGCCAGCGCCACCTGGCCGCCTCCCACGCGATACGGCGCACGACCACGGCTGCGGACCTTGCCGCACCGGCGTCCTGAGCACCCCGGAAACGAACGAGCACCGTTGTCCCACCGCCACGCCACCCCCCTGTTCACCCCGCACAACATCGACCGCGCCCAACGCCGAGCCCTGCGCAAGCAGACGGCCCGAGCCGAAGCCCGTGCCCGCACCGCTGCTGGCACTGACGCGAAGCAGCAGCCCACCGAGGCCCCCTACCCCGACGCCGTCTACCCGCCTACCGGACGCCCCGGCCCCGCCTCAGCCCGCGGCAGCCACCTCAGGCTCCCCGCCCACCGCATGACCACCGCAGTGGCGAGCGCCGCCTACCCCTTCCTCGCCGAGGGCGGGCTCGGCGCCAACGGAATCTACGTCGGCACCGACCTGCACGCCGAGGGATCATTCACGTTCGATCCGTTCAGCATGTACGGGAAGGTCGAGGGGTTCACCAACCCCAACCTGCTGCTCGCGGGAGTGATCGGTCAAGGAAAGAGTGCCCTGGCCAAAAGTCTGGCCCTGCGCAGCATCGCGTTCGGCCACAGGGTGTACGTGCCGTCCGACCCGAAGGGTGAATGGACAGCGGTCGCACAGGCCCTGGGCGGCTCGTCCATCGTCCTCGGCCCGGGACTGCAGGGTAGGTTGAACCCCCTTGACGCGCCGCCCCGTCCCCCGACAGTTCCAGAGGTCGAGTGGGAGGGTGAGGTCCGCAAGCGTCGCTTGCTGCTGCTCGGTTCCCTGGCACGAACCGTCCTTGGCCGTGACCTGCTGCCTCGGGAACACACCGTCCTTGATGTGGCGCTCGCCGCCGCCGCCACGCGAGCCGCCACCTCCGGCAGACCCCCACTGCTGGGCGACGTCGCCCACGCCCTCGCAGACGGCCCCAGCCTCGACCTAGCCGGCGGTCAGCTCGCTGGACGCCTCGGCGAAGCCGCCCGAGACCTCGCCCACGCCATGCGCAGACTCGTGTTCGGCGACCTCGCTGGCCTCTTCGATGCCCCCTCCACCACGGCGTTCGACCCCTACCAGCCGATGCTGTGCATCGACCTCTCCCGCCTTGACGGCAGCGACGACACCGCTCTGGTATTGGCCATGACCTGCGCATCGGCCTGGATGGAGGGAGCCCTGACTGACCCGCACGGTGGTAAGCGCTGGGTGATCTATGACGAAGCCTGGAGGCTGATGCGGCATCCGGCGCTCCTGCTGCGCATGGCCGCCCAGTGGAAGCTCAGCCGCCGCCTCGGCATCGCGAACGCCTTGATCGCGCACCGCCTTTCAGACCTCCTGGCCGCGGGCGACGCAGGCAGCCAGAGCCGAGCCTTGGCCGAGGGCCTGCTCGCCGACTGCAGCACCCGTGTGATCTACCGACAGGAAGCCGACCAAGTCCACGCCGCGCGCACACTTCTCGGGCTGACCAGCGTCGAGGCGGCGGCGCTGCCCCATCTCAACCGTGGCCGCGGCCTGTGGAAGGTCGCGGGTCGAAGCTTCGTCGTCCAGCACCAGCTCCACCCCGCCGAACTGCAGCTCTTCGACACCGACGCCCGCATGGCGGCGTAAGCGCCCTCGCGAAGCACCCCTGAAAGGAACGCCGTCCATGGCACTCCATCCTCATCTTCACGCTCTCGTAGCCGAAGGCCGTCCTGCCAGTCCGTACGTGGGCACGTCCCCCCGACCCGCGGTAGGCGGATACGACTCGTTCACCTTCACTCGACAGACGGCCGACCGGATCGCCGCTGATCTCAACCGGGACAAATGCGGCCTGACCGCTGATTGGGACGGCGACTCCCTTATCTTCACCGCCTCCGCGGACTACAACGGGGAGGCGTTCACAAAGATCGTCACGCCTGACGAGTATGGCCACTACACGATCGATGCGATGTGGCCCTGGGATGCGTGGAGCGAAGATCTCGACCCGGACGAGCACAACCGAGCGTTCGTGCGCGGCGCCCTGACTCCTCATGCACCAGCTGAATTTGGGTACCCGCATGCCGCCCGCGCAGCGTGGCGGAGCGGACAAGCCGAGGCAGCCCGTCTGCTCCAGGCCACAACCATCAAGCAACATAACGAGAACCAGCCGCAGTTGACGAGCCGCCTGCAACCGCCCGAAGCATCCAAGGCAGCCTGGCGCCCCCACCCTCCCAGGCGGCCGCGTTGACGCCGAAGCCGGCACCCTCATCCGCAGGGATGGCTCCGGGTAACCGTCGCGCACATCCACCACGCGATACCCCCCACGAGATCACCCGTCGGACGGTGGCCGTGGCCAACTCCCTGCAGGAGTTCTCCTCCGGACTTGCGCCCCGCCTATCATCCGGGTGGACACCCAGTGTCCAGATCACGCCACACTGGTGGAGCCGGGCCTACCACCGCCTCTGGGAACACGAGGGCAGCGTACTGTGGCGGGCCCTGCACGAGGACCACCTGGACAGCGGCCACAGGTATGCCCGGGCCTTCCTCACCCACGACCATGGCCTGCAGCTCCACGTTGTCCAGCGTCCTTACCGGACGCATCAGTTCCTGATCGGCGCATTGCTGCCAGCAGGCATCGTCGAGTACGACACCACCCCGCGTCCGTCTGCCATCGCCGTCCCCGCGGACCCGGCCCGTGCAGCCGCCGCAGTCCGCCGCAGGTTCCTGCCGTACTACCGCGTTGCAGCCTCGGCCACCTCCCGCAGCACGCGCTTCCAACAGGCCCAGAAGGTCGTCATCGGCCGCTCCGCGGAAGGGCTTCCGCTCGCCGACGTGCTGTCCCCCCGGGCCGTACGAGCCCTGCTCCGCGAGGACGGGCGCTGGCGCCTGGACCCCGCAACCGGCCTGTGCACGGCCATCGCCTCACCCCAGGCTCCGGAAGATCTCGTCCAGGACGCGGCAGAGCGACTCCGCGGTCTCAGCTTCGAAGTCCTGGTGAGCGACCAGCACCCTCTGGACCCGTTCTTCCGTACCCCACCCCGGGCAGCACCCGGGCCAGTGGTCGCTCCCCCACCCAGGGCAAGCGGTCCGCACCGCTAGCCGCATCGAAACGTCCGAGCCGGCACCACCCCCTGAGGGAATCCCCTGAACACCTCCCACATCAGCTCCGTCGACTGGGTCGACTACCAGCAGTTTCGTGCCGCGCACGACGACCTCATGGCGCAGGTAGACGACCGTGAGTCTCAGATCGAAAACGGCCTGATCGACGCCCGCAATGCATACGCATTCGACTTCACCCGGCTTCCGGAGCGGGCCCCCAAGACCATACTCAGTACGCCACCGCTGCCCCGCGCGTCCACCTCCCCTAGGAGGAGCTGTGGCCGCTGACGGCGAGAACACACCCGTCGGCCTGTCCGACTTCGCCACCAGTCTGGCCGCCCGTCTGCCCGGCAGCTGGACCAGCAAATTCCACCACCACGCACGGTACGCCGATCAAATCCCCCGAGCCGAGCAGCTCTGGGACGCCGGCCACGTCAGCTACCTCGTCAGCCAGTACGTCCTCATGCACGACGCCGTGCTCCATGGGCCGACGGGACAACGGCTCTACGTGAGCTACCGGCCGCGTCACCCCGACCAGTTCGTCGTCGCCCCACTCAGCCCCGACGTCGAGCCGTACCACTTCGTGGGGGTCGAAGAGCCCAACGGAATCGCGATCCCCAACGATCCCGTTCGCGCCGCTTCCCAGATCGCCCAGCGGCTACTGCCGCGCTACGAAGCCGCCCTTGACGCGGTGCGCCGCAGCGTCGTCGACCAGCCCGAACCCCCGCACCGCAAGGCTCCGCCCCAAGTCGACCGGACCCTCACCCTGACCTGGTACGAAGACGGGGCCCTCGGGGCGCCGTACAAGGACGTCCCGGAGGAAGCCAGGGACACGCTGTACGCCCACGGATTCCAGTACCTGCCACACCAGGCCGCGTTTCTCCTCCCCGCCTCCTACGGGGAGGTCGACCGCGCCGTACGCGTCCAGACCGTCGCCCTCCGGCTCGCCTCGCTCGGGATCGGCGTGAACCTGCGTCACGCCAGTTCCACCGCCCCCCTCCCGCCACGCCCACCTGCCGTGGCCAGGCCGGTGGCTCCACGCTCCGCCGCCCACGCCTCCCGCGTCCGCTGACCACCCACCAGAAAGAACCCGCCATCAGCACCCGCAGCTTCATAGCCCGTCCCACCCCCAACGGCGGATACAAGGGCGTCTCCTGTCGTTACGACGGCTACCCCGCCCACCAGCTCCCGCTCTTGCTCGGAGCCGCCAACCACCGCTTCGGCGGGGACCTCGACGCGCTTCGCCGGCACCTCCTTGATGGGTCCCACGACTGGAAGCAGCTCGGCAAGGACCTCCTGGACCGGGTCCCCGATCCGGTCTTGCACCGGCTCGACCCCCACGGCGACAACGGTCCGAGCGCCCGCTCGGACGACGTCTTCCATCTGGACGGCACCCCCGCGAAGCCGATCCCGATCACCGATGCCAACGCCATGGGCCTGGAATGGGGCTACGTCCTGCACGACCACGGCATCGAGGTCATCGCCCTGACCTATTACGACCGTGGCCCCATCGTGTCCTGGGACACCGACCTCCTCTCCCGGGTCTCCGACACCCCCTCGCTGTGGGCCCCGACCCGGCCCGCACCAGTCCAGGCCCCGGCACCCATGCTGGAGATCACCAAGCCCGCTGCCCCGGCGCCCGCACCCGCCCGACCGCGGATCACTCGGTGAACGCCCGTCCCATGGAACGCACTTCGGAGAACTCCCTGCCCGCCCCCCAAATCACCGTCGTCATCGCCACCCAGCTCCGTCCCGAGCGACTCGACTACCTCCAGGAGATGCACACCAGCCTCACCCGGCAGATCGTGCCGTGGGAAGCGATCGTTGTGCTCGACGGTGCCGCCCCCGCCCTCGTGCCGAGCACGATCACTTCGGACCCGCGGGTACGGACCCTTGCCCTGCCACGAGCGGTCGGCGCCGCCTGCGCCCGCAACCTCGGCCTGAACGAGGTCCGAACCGAATTCGTGAACTGGGCGGACGACGATGACGTCTTCCCTGACTGGAGCCTTGGCGTGCGGCTGGAGGCGTTCACCGATGAGCTGGGCTGGGTCGCCGGGTACAGCGAGGACTGGCTACCGGACGGCTCCACGCGCCTGTGGGAGTGCCCGGCCCCGCCCGGCTACCACGCCGCCGGCGATGTGGTCACGTACTGGCCCCGGCCGCAGGACACCATCCCTATCGGACCGACGACCATCCTGGCCCGTACCCGCCTGGTGCGGGCGGCCGGGGCCATGGGTGGTTTGGTCCAGGGCGAGGACTACATGGCGGCGGTCGGGATCACCGCTCTGGCTCCAGGAGTTGTGCTCCCGCTGCCCGTCTACCGGTACCGCCAGCACATCGGGCAGATGACCCGAGGCGATCAGTACGACGAGCTGGAACTGGCCGCCCGCCGACACGCCCACGGGTTCGGGCACGGCCTGCGCAACACCCTCGCCAGCAGGACATGAGCATGGATGACCGTAGGACGCCTCGTTCCGGCGGCACGGCACAGCTCATCCTTGCCCTCAGTCCGGCCGACGGTCTGGTCGCCGTCCCCGTGGGCGAGGAGTGGCGGGCAGCCGGCTGCCTTCACCCGACGCGGGGGGCTCATCCGGGGCGACCGCGCTGAGCTCGCCAGCCGCCCTCCCACCGGGCACAGCCGAGAGCCTGCGCCGGTGGCGGAACGACGCGCCGACCCTGCTCCGGCGGGTCCGCGCCGTCCGTCCGGTCGGCCCTTCGTCCCCGGACCGGCCCGCGCTTCCTGCAGCCAGCCCAACAACTGCTGCTGTTGTAAGCCGAGCTCGGCGCAGCCGCTGACCTTTTTCGACGACCAGGAACCTCATGCACCCGCACTTCCACTTCGGATTGCACCCCGAACACGGGGTGGTCGCCCGCCCCACCGCGGCGATTTCGTCCCACCTCGCAGCCTGGTACCTGGAGCGCGAGCAGTTCGAACCAGTACCGGATCCGGATCACGCGGATCTGTTCCGGCTTACCGACCCCGATCGTGACCTGCGGCGCCGCGCCCGGCAGACCGTCCGTGACCTCCGCGGATGCGGGATCATCGTGCACGCAGACCTCTCCCTCGATCCGGCGGAAACAGCCGAGCCGAACAGCCGGGCCAAGGTGAACTATGCGGCTGAGCGGCTATCTCGCATCGCACGGGCAGCTTCTGTCCAACCCCCGCCGCAGCGGGTGAGCACCCATCAGGTCCCCATGCCACTACCCTCCCTCGGCACCCGCTCTCCGGCTATCCGCCGAGCCCGGTGATCGCATCGGCCGCGTCTCACGGGCTGACGGCCACACCGAACGCAAGCCAACCCGACCCGACCTGAGGACACCCCCCTGCCTCCGCTCGCCACCATCACCCTTCACCGCACCACTGCTGGCACCCTGACCGGCCACACCTCCGGAACACGTCACGAGTGGGCGCAGACCTGCTTCGCCCTCACCAGATTCAGCCGGGATCAGTACGGCCTGTACCACCTTCCCCTGGACGATCTGCGCCGAGCCCGCGAAGCACTGCATGACCTGCGTCAGAGCGCGCAGGATCTCGGTATACCCGTCGTTCTCAGCGAACACCCTTTCCTCGGCGACGTGGCTAACCGAATCATCCGCGCTCTGCCGGGGCAGTGGACGGTGACGATGATGACCCATCCGCAACCTGACGCACAGCAAGAGCTGCGGGAGGGGGTATGGGCTTCCGGCCCGTCCGGGGGTGCGCTCCACAAAGTCCTGGAGGCAAGCCGTCCGTCGACCTCCGCTCATCTGCGGCGGGAGGACGATGGCATCTGGTTCGTCCTCGTCCACGACTTGTGGCCCGGCCACTACGTGGTCGGCGCCATGGTCCCCGGCCCCGACGAACTCGACATGGTCGCCTCCGAGGGGCCCGCCTGCGCCACCGCACGCACCGCCGAGGCGATTGCCACTGCCGTCCGCGACCAGTTGCTGCCCGACTACGCTGCCGCGCTCCTACGCGGTCAGCTCGCCGAGGCTGAGGAAGACCTGCGCTGGGCTCAGGAGTCGTACGCGCCCGGCGAGGTTCTTGACCCGGTCAGTCCCGCTCTGGCCGAAGCGCTGAACAGGTTTCTCAGCCACGCCCCTCGTCTGATCGCCCACGTACGCAGATCCCAGGCTTCGGAGCTGGCTTCACACGCGACGGCGTTCCTCGACTCATTCGAGACGAGTCTGAACTCGGTAGGGCAGGACCACATGATCGCGATGTCGCTCTGGCTCACCGAAGGGGACCAGCTACTCGAACTCGCCCGGAACCCCGATCGGCATCGGGTCACCCCCACGCCTCTGTCGGCAGTCGCCACTCCCCGCCTCCCGAAACCCGCGCCCGCGGTTAGCGCAGCGCGCTCCCGCTGACCAGGCCGACCCACATGCCTGTCTGAAGTCCGGCCTGACCGTCGCGGGTGGTCCGGCCTGGACGGGCAGGCCACCGCTCTCATCCCATCGCCTTCCCGGCCACCTCTGATAGGAGATCCGCCTTGCCCGAAGCACCAGCGGAGCCGTTCATGACGATCCGGCACGCCATCACTGGTGAGATCACCACCACCGGCTACAACGCCGCCGCCCGGCGGATCCTGTTCCAGGACGGCTTCGAAGAGGCGCCAGGCTGCGCCTGCCAAGCGACGGAACCCGGTACGAAGCGGACGCACGGGCCTGCTCGGCAGCCAGCGAGCTGCTCGTCGCCGGCCATCCCGTGCACCTGGACCGAGCCCTCGGTCGGCCGGTGAGCGCCGACGGTACGCCCAGGCTGTCCCGGTCGCCGATGTCGGCACAGTCCGTGATCCGCTCCGACAACGGCCAGCCTCTCCGGCGCATCGCCTACCCCGCATGTACCCGCATCTGTTGAAGGACCTCGTTTTGACCACACCCGGACCGCCTACCAGCCCGGCGCGCACCAAGGGCGGCGAACTACGGGCCAAGGTGGCCCGGCTGCTGGCCGACCAGCCGGCGGACACGCTCACCATCGGGGACATGGCCAGGCAGCTGGGCCACTCCCACGGCGCCGTCCGCAACGCCGCCCTCACCCTGGTGCGACGCGGCGAGGCCGACCAGAGCGGGACCGGACAACCGGAGTTCCGCGCGAATGCGAAAACCGCCGCAGCCGCGCAGACCGCCGTGATCAGCCCACCGGGCACCCACGCTCCCCGCGCCCAGGCGGCCACGGCCCGCACGACTCTTCCTGTGGCAGCCACACCCCGGCAGACCGGCCCGATCCGCCGCGCGGGGGGTCAGCTCTACCACCCCCGAGAGCTGGCCGATCTGCCCGACGTCGAGGCGCTGAATCGCCTGCGCGACGCCGACGTGCCGGTGCTGCTCTACGGTCCTCCGGGCACCGGAAAGACGTCGTTGGTGGAGGCGGCGTTCCCGGACCTGCTCACCGTCGCCGGTGACGGCGACACCACGGTCGGCGACCTGATCGGCGAGTACACGCAGGACGACGCGGGAGCCTACGTCTTCCAGTACGGTCCGCTGGTCACCGCGATGACCGAGGGCCGCGCCCTGCTGATCGACGATGCCACCCTGATCTCGCCGAAGGTTCTGGCGGCGCTGTATCCCGCGATGGACGGGCGCAGGCAGATCCAGGTCAAGGCCCACAAGGGCGAGACCATCAAGGCCGAGCCGGGCTTCTACGTGGTGGCGGGCCACAATCCCGGCGTCCACGGTGCCGTTCTCACGGAGGCGCTGTCGTCCCGGTTCAGCGTGCAGATCCAGATCGGCACGGACTATGACCTCGCCCTGGCCTTGAGGATCGATGCCCGGGTGGTTCGGGTCGCCCGACACCTCTCCCGCCAAGTCGAAATGGGTGAGCTGGGCTGGGCCCCCCAACTGCGGGAACTGCTCAGCTACCAGAAGACCGAGGCCGTCCTCGGCACCAATGCCGCGCTCGCGAACCTGGTCGGCATCGCTCCGCTGGAGGATCGCGACGCCGTCGCCGACGCCGTCATCAAGGCGGTCGGCGTCAGGAAGGTCGCGCCCCTCACCCTCGGCAAGCAGCTTTCCGCCTCGGCCGCCCGGAAGCCCCTGGGCAGCACCGGCTCCGCACACCGGGGCCGCTCGCGATGAGCGCCCACCACCACGTCCAGGCCCCCGTCACCACGCCGGACGACGACGCCGACCTCGCGCGATGGGACGACGACGGTGCCCCGCCCGTGCAACCGCGTTCCTCCCCGGACGCGTGGCTGCGCGTGGGAGCCGAGCTCGGCGACCGGCTGGTCGCCCTCTCCGGCCGCCAGGACCTCCTCGTCACCTGCCGCCCCGGCACGCGCAGCGGGGCACCGGCCGCGTTCTTCCCCACGCTGGGCGAGGTCGAGTTCGACGCCGCCCTTTTCGCCCCGCTCCAGCCTCACGAGATCCATCCGCGGATCGTGGGCGACGAGGAGCGGTATCCCGCCGCCTGGGGCGTGTTCGTCCACGAGGCCGCGCACGCGGCTCACTCTGTCTGGACGCAGCCTGGCGGAGCGGACCCCCGTGTCGTCGAGGCTGCGCTTCTTCTGGAGGAGAGCCGTGTCGAAGGCGCACACCTGGTCACGCGGCCCACGGACCGCACGTACCTGCGCACCAGTGCCCGCACTCTGGTCATGCCCGACATCGCCCACCCCACCCTCCAGGGCATCGAGCACGCCGCCTCCGTGGCGGCCCTGATCCTCGGCCGCCGTGACGTCGGCATCCTGGACGCCGGCGAGACCCGGGCCGTCGCCGATCTGTGCGAAAAGGTGCTGGGCGCAGACCTGCTGGCCACCCTCACCCGCATCTGGACCGCAGCCCACCAGTGCGCCGACCACGACGCCGCGACCATGCTCGCGCACGGTCAAGAATGGTGCGACGCTCTGGACATCGCGGCCCCCGTCCTGCCCGTGCCGGAGAACCTCACCGATCTGCTGTCCGGCGCCGTGGGGGTCGTCATGGACAGCACGGCAGCCACCGACGCCGCCGACCTCGCGGCACAGGCCGCGGCGGCCAACGCCAAGGCCGCGCAGTCCAAGGTGCAGGCTCAGGACCGCGCCCAGCGGGCCGGCCAGCGGCGCAAAGCCGCCGCCACCGCCAAGTCGGTCTTCAACGCCCGCGGCACCACCGTCACCCCCAACGGCACACCGGCGCCCCGCAGCAACCCGGTCACCGGCACCCGCCGGCCCACCGCCGCCGAGCAGAGTGCCGCTTCGCGCCTGAGCCGTGCCCTGCGTGCCGCCGCCTACCGCGAGCGGACCGAGGAGCGGACCACCAGCCCTACCCCGCCCGGCCGTCTCAATATGGGTCGTGCCCTCGCCCGTGACGCTCAGCGCGCGGCCGGGTCGGTCCCCACGGCGGAGCCGTTCACCCACACCCGCCGCCGGAACACTCCCACCCCACCGCTGCGTGTGGGCATCGCCGTCGATGTCTCCGGCTCCATGCGTGCCGCCTGCGCCCCCGTCGCGTCCGCCGCCTGGATCGTGGCACGCGCAGCAGCCCTGACCGACCCGGACTCCCGTACCGCCACCGTCGCCTATGACAGCCACCTGACCGCATTGACCCGACCCACCCACCGAGCACCAGAGCGCGTGACGACGTTCGATGCAACCGGCGGCCACCACAACCTCGGCGACGCCATCGACGCACTCGACCACGGCCTCGAACTCAGCCGCCCCGGCGCCGGCCGCCTCCTCGTGATCGTCACCGACGCCCGCTACGGCAGCGACGAAACCGCTCAAGCCGTCACCCGCGTCAAGCAGCTCACGACCGCCGACTGCGCCGTACTCCAGCTCACCCTCACCGCGGAGTCCCGCCACTTGCCGGGGACCACCTTGCTGCACCTGCCCCGGCCCTCCAGCGCTCCCGCCGCCATCGCCACGGCGGCAACAGACGCCATCCGCAGGACACGCTGAGACGACGCAGAAGGCGGAAGCGTCCCCGGAGACCACCACCAAAGCACTCCAGACCACCTCCGTCCGCCGCATGGGTGGTGCATCTGATGCACGACCCTCCGCAACGACGCAGGCCACGACCCCAACCGCCGACGAGAGGCGCTCGATTTGAAGCCCCAGACCAGCAACCCGACCTCGAACGTAACGCCCATCAAACGGAATTACCCGGGGGTGCCCACATCCTTCGAGATTGTCCACAGCTGTGGACACACCAGCACCCGTGATCTGTCCGACCGTTCGGCGGACCAGCGGGCTGGATACGCACGATGGCTCGCAGCCCGACAGTGCACCGACTGCTGGCGGGTCGATCACCGGGCCGATGCCGCCAGTACTGCCGAGTGGCTGGCCGCCAAGCGCGCGGACGAACAGGCCACCGCCGTCAACTGGGCCACCCAGTTCGACATGCCGCCCCTGGAGGGGCCCGAGAAGATCCTGGGCTGGGGCGAGCGCACCCGCCACCAGCTGGTGACGCGGGCGTACACCGCGCTGGTCACCGAAGGTACCTGGGACGAGGCCGACTGGGCGCAGCTGGAGGAGCAGGTCCGGCTGCTGACGCGGGCCGGGTGGTGGGTCGACCAGCGCGAGGCCGAGGGGAGCGACCTGCCCGAGCTGCTGGAGGCCGCCGACGACCGCGACCGCCCCACAGAGAACCCCTTCCGATAGGCGCGCGGCGCGCAATATAGCGGCCAAGTACCGGTTTCGGAAACCGGGGATTCTCCGGACCCTTTGTCTTCCACCGCCGCCCAGCGTCTTCGTGGAAGGACCTTCGTGCCCGAGACCAGCCCCGTGTACTTGCCGCCCGACCCGCTGACCCCGGAGCGGGACGTGACCCACCAGCACTTCCGCCCCGGCGAGCACGTCGTGATTCTCAAGGGGACCGCGGGCGGAGAGGTGTGGGGAGACGCCATGAAGGTCGTGGTGCCCTCCTTGCACACCCCCACGTCAGAGGACGGATGGCGGCTTCTCGACCCGAACGGCGGCGACCGCTCGTACGTCACCGCCCACCCCCGCTACCTGGTGCACCTGTCCAAACGGTGCCCTGAATGCCTGCTGCACCAGAAGGCGCTGCGCGAATACCTGGTCAAGCGCCTCGGAAACACCGAGAAGGCCGTGGATTGCCACTGGTACTCCCTCACCGCCCTCAACCAGGTCGTCCACATCGCCGACGCCCGGCCCGGACGGTAGCCACAGGCGCCCCGCATCCGGGGTCACTCTGCCGACCGAAGAGACGCCCTATACCGAGCGAGATCATGATCATTGACGTCCACTCCCGTGACCTGACCGCCTACGAGGCCCTCACCGAGGCCCTCGGTCGCGAGACCAGCATGGACGATGACCTGAGCAACGAGCCCGGCGGCACGGTGGTGGCCCACTACGGACGGCTGTACGACTACGCCGACGCCGAGCGGTTCCGGACATCCGGGGCCTGGGCCGGCCATATAGCCGAACCCGCGCTGAAGCATCGTTTCGTGTCCGCGCCCGATGGCGACCGGCGGGACATCCTCCACATCAGCGCCCGCCTCCATTCGCTGGATCGGGATCTCAGCTATGCCGAGTGGTCCGAGATCGCACACAGAATCGTCAGGGTCACGGGCATCGCTCCGCCTGGGGACGACGAGGCATGCCGGTGGATCGCCGTCCAGGGCCAGCCCGGCCGCCTGGACGTGATCGCCACCCTGATCAAGAACGACGGTACCTGGAGCACCCATCCCCGTAGGCTCCGGCAGGCCCTGGTCACCGAGGCCAAGAGCATCGAGACCGACCTGCTGCTGCACTCCGACAGGCCACAAGGCGCCAGTCAGCAGGGCCCGGCGCCCGCTCGGGAGCATTCCGTTCCACCGCGGACTCCGGCCGCTACCAGCCCCCTCGCCGGCATCCTGCGGCAGCTCGCAGCAGAGCAATCCGGGCCTATGGCGGCGGTTCGCCGGGTCGTGGAAGAGGTAGGGCGCCAGGCCGCCGCGCTTCCCGGGAACCAAGTCGAGGCTGCCGCAAGCGACCTGTTCTGGGCAGCCCGGCGCTTGTACGTGCTGCAGGAACACCTGGGCGACATCGCCTCCCGGCTCCTGCCTCCCGAGCCACCGGCCGCCAAGCCGCCCCCCTTCCCGGTCCAGGCGTCCACGGCCTCCCGGACGGGAGGCCGGTGATCACACCGGCGTTTCCGCGCGACACACCGCCGGTCACGGTCAGCCGGAACGCGGACACCGGCCGGATCAGCGCCCGCACCACCGCCGCGCCGGCCCGCCTGGGGGCGGCACCTCCCCCCACGCCTCCGGCCGCACTCACACCTACCGCCTCCGGACGGAACCGATGATCCCCGCCCCTGTTCGAGGAGCCCATGCCCACCCCCCGTGTCCTGCCCGACGACGACCGCGACCTGGAGTCGTTCGCCACGGTTCTCTCCGAAGAACTCCCCGGCCGCTGGAGCGTCGAGCACCACCAGCACCACCACCCTGAGGACCAGCTCACCCACGCCGCCGACGTGTGGGACCTCAACGACGTAGCCGCCGCAGTAGCCGAGGCAGACCTCGGCGCGGATGCCCACCTCGTACGTGACGACGGCATACGCCTCTACGTCACCCTCCACCCCCGCCACGAAGAGGAATTCCTCGTCGCTGCCATGGCCCCAGCCGGTGTGGCACCGGAGGCATTCACCGGCGTCCGTGAACCGGATGGCATCGCCGTTCCGGCCGACCCCGAACGGGCCGCCCGGGCGGTCACCGCCAACCTGCTGCCGCGCTACCACATCGCACTCGCCCAGGTCCGGCACAACGCGATGAACCCCCCGCTGCCCGTCCCTGCCGCAGGCGCACGCCAGGAACAGGTGGTCATGAACTGGCGTGAGAACGGCAGCCTCGCCGCCGTCACCACCGCCCGCCCGGTCGCCGAAATCCTCGTCGACACAGGGTTCTCCTGGGACGCCGAGGCGAGCGCGTACGTACTGTCCGGGGACGACACCCGAGCACAAGGGCACGCCCTGCAAGCAGCCGGCACCCGCCTGGCCCAGCTCGGGGTCGCCACCGTCCTGCGGGCCGCCACCCGCCCGGCCGTGGAAGCCTCGCTGCCCACCCCGCCTCCTGCCGCACCGTCTGCCGCGCGCACACGGTGACTGGCTCCGCACGTACGACCTCGGCCGACTCCACCACCAGGCGACGCCGAGTCCCGCCGCTGACCACCGCACGCGGCCCCCGGCTCGCCTCCTTCCTCCTGCGCCGCTACCTCCGCACCGCCGTCGTCATGACCGCGGGCACCCGCCGGCCGCACCCTGCGCCCCCGCGGCCACCCACCGGTGATCCGGCCCCTCCTTCAACGCCAGGCCCGCTGACCGCTGCGGGTAGGGCACAGCCCTTGGACCGCCCATGACACCACCTGCCACCGCCGACACCCTCACCGCCGGCGTCACACGCCAACTCGACCAGCTGTCCGCCGCCCTGTCCCAGGCGGGACCGCAGCAGGCGGCACGGATCCTCCAGCAGGTCCTGGACTCCGAAGACGGCATCCTCGGCAGGCTCACCGCCCTGGTCGCCACCGGCGCCTACGTCACTGAGCACCAGGCCCAGAGCGGTGTCGTCCCGGCGGAGATGTGGCTGGCCCTCGGACGCACCGCCAACACCCTGCACGACCTCGGGCTTGACCTGAACGAGCACAGCGAGGTCTTCGCGGAGATCGCCTCCCGCCGCTCCCCGATGATGTGCTCCCCGACAGCCACACAGGCCACCGCCTTGGTCGCCCGAGGGAGGCACCGGTGACGAAGAAGCAGCACTGGGCCGGCTGGGCTCAGACCCAACAGGCGCAGCAGCACTACCTGATCGAACCCCGCTATCTGGCGGGCAGCGGAGACCTGCGCCACGTCTCGGAGTTTCTGCGGGCCTCAGGCTGGAAGGACGTCGCCCGCGGGTCCGGCGCGATGCTGGCGTTCGATTCGCCCGACCGGATGGTGCGCGTCGCCTACCAGCCGCCGGGTGGCTGGCAGGTGCACGGAGCCACCCACGGACACCAGGGGGCCTGGCAGGTCACCCTGTCCCCGCAGACCCCCGTCGAGATCGTCGCCGGGCTGACGGATGCCCTCACCAAGCCGCGCTCCGCGCACGCCCCGAACGTATGGGCACCGCTCGCCGAGATGAGCTGGAACATTCAGGCCGACGAGCACTTCGTCGCCCAGAGCCCCGACCGCCACGCCATCGTGCAGTACGTCAAGGACGCCGTGGGTGGCGGCCGCGACCACTGGTGGATCGGTGCTCGAACCGAGTACGGGCCCCTCTGGTCCATTCAGGCCACCGCGAGCACCCCGCTGCACCTGATGCAGTCGCTGACCGGCGCCCTGGCCGACCCGGAGCCGGTGATGCGCCCGCGTAGCCACGTACCGCCCAGCGCCCGGATCCGCACCACGTCCGTATCCGTTCTGCCCGAGCAGCTCGGCGCCTGGCAGCAGGCCCGCCTTTCAGCCGCCCGGGCCGCCGCATGGAGCCGCAACTGGGTCTCCTCCCGCGCGCGGACCACCCCCCAGAAGTCCGGCTACGTCCGCACCCGATAGCCGAACCCGCCTTACCACCCAGCCGCCGACCTTGATCGCCGCCCCGGCAAGCCGGACGCCCTCCCGCGCATCCCGCTCCTGAACCTCGAACATGCGCGCACGCGCCACGAACCGATCCCCAGCAGCGCCGCGGTCCCCGGCCGCCATGAGATGGCCGGCCGTCTTGCCGTGTTCCTGCGGTACAGCGTCCGCATCGGCCGCCAGCGCGGTTCCGGCCATCAGGCCGAGTACGCCCTGTGGGACAGCGCCGACCGTCTCGCTGCCCGCGGCACCAGCACGCCGCTACCGCTGCAGCCACCCGTCTGGTCGCCGTCCGCCGTACGCCCTGACCTCCTTGTTCGTCCCCCGCCCCTTCACGGAACAGCGCGCCCTTGTCCCAGTCCAGTTCCTCCTCCGACGGCTACGACATAGCCTTCAAGGTCCTTCTCGGGGGCTTTGCCGTCGCCCTCCCCCTCTCCCATCTCGCCTGGCTCGGCGGGAACCTCACCGCCCTGCTCACCGGGCGCCCATGGGCCGCCTACCGCCCCGCCGATGCCCTCGTCCGTCCCGACCAGCTCTGGCCCGACCTAGGAGAAACGTCCCTCCTCCTCGGTGTCCGTATCCTTCCCGTACTCGCCCTGATCGCCTTCGTCGCCGTCGGCGGTCTGTGGTGGAGCCGCCACAAGGGCGCCTTCGGCGGGAAGAACAAGAGCCGGGTTCAGGGAACCGCCAAGGCCAAGGACATCGAGCCGCTCCTCTCCAAGGCGATCACCGCAAAGGCACGCAGCCTGCGCCCCAGCCTGAAGGACGCCTCCAACATCTCCGCCTCCGACACGGGGATCCTCCTCGGCAACCTCCAGGGGAGCCGCACCGAAGTCCGCATGGGGTTCGAGGACGTCGCAGTGGCGATCATGGCACCGCGCTCCGGGAAGACCACCTCGCTGGCGATCCCCTCCATCCTGACCGCACCCGGCGCCGTACTACTGACCAGCAACAAGGCCGCCGGAGATGCCTTCACGACAACCATCGACGCCCGCTGCAAGATCGGGCGGGTATGGACGATGGACCCCCAGCAGATCGCCCACGCACCACGGACCATGTGGTGGAGCCCCCTTGCGGACGCCAAGACCCTGGAGGGCGCGAACCGCCTCGCCGGCCACTTCCTCGCCGCATCCGTGGACGCCTCCCAACAGGGCGACTTCTGGTCCAAGGCAGGATCGAACATTCTTGCGCAGCTTTTTCTGGCCGCGGCCCTGGACAACCGCCCGATCACGGACGTGATGCAGTGGCTGGCCTTCCCCGCCGATCGGCGACCGCTCGACATCCTGCGCGACCACGGATTCACTTCCGTCGCAGCACAGTTGAAGGGCACAGTCGAGGGTCCGCCGGAGACCCGAGACGGTATTTACGAGACCGCGAGGCAATACGCATCCGCCCTGCTCAGCGCCGACATTGCCGCCTGGGTGACCCCCCAGAAGGACGTACCGGAGTTCCGCCCCGCAGAGTTCGTTTCGTCGACCGACACGTTGTTCCTGCTCTCCAAGGACGGCGGCGGCGGAGCCTCCGCGCTCATAGCAGCGTGCGCCGACTCGGTGATGCGGGCAGCAACTGCCCGAGCCGAACGGGCCGGCGGACGCCTCGACCCACCCATGCTCGCAATCCTCGACGAGGCAGCGAATGTCTGCAAAATCACAGATTTGCCGGATCTGTACTCCCATTTGGGTTCGCGCGGGATCATCCCCGTCACGATCTTGCAGTCCTACAGGCAGGGGCAGAAGGTCTGGGGGGACACGGGTATGGACGCGCTGTGGAGCGCGGCCACCATCAAGGTCATCGGCAGCGGAATCGATGACCCGGATTTCGCCGACAAGCTCTCGCGGCTGATCGGCGACCACGACGTGGAGACGAAGTCCACCTCTGTATCCGACTCGGGCAAGTCGACCTCGATCAGCATGCGGCAGGAGCGGATCCTGCCGGCGGACCGAATTCGGGCCCTGCCCAAGGGCACCGCTCTCCTCTTCGCGACCGGACTGCGGGCCGCCATGCTCGACCTGCGCCCCTGGTACCTCGAACCAGGGGCAGCAGAGCTGTCGGCCGCTTCCAAAGCCGCCTCCGACGCCATCACGGCGCGGGCCATCGCGAAGGTCGCACCGGACCAGCCTGGCTTCGGACCCGCCGCATGAGCGCGCCTCGGCTGCATCTGGTGCCGGTCCGCTCCCGCGACGCGAAAGCCTTCGTGGCCGCCTGGCACCGACATCACCCGCCGCCCGCGGGCCAGGTATTCGCGGTCGGCGCCGCCGACGAGGAAGGCGTTCTCCGCGCCGTCGCGATCGTCGGCCGCCCAGTCGCCCGGCACTTCGACGACGGTCACACCCTGGAGGTCACCCGCACCTGCAGCGACGGCGCACGACATGCCAACTCGCTTCTCTATGGAGCCGCCTGGCGCGCGGCGAGGGCTCTCGGATATCGGCGGCTGATCACTTACACACAGAACGGCGAATCCGGCGCCTCCCTGCGGGGAGCGGGGTGGCGAGTAATCGCGCACCGTCCGCCGCGTAACGGCTGGCACACGCCCTCCCGGCCCCGGACCCCGCGTGGCACCGAGCGCATCGCCCGCACCCTGTGGCAAGCCAACTGACGAAAGCCCAAGGGTGAGATCCCGAGCAAGCCATCGTCGAGGAGCCTCGGCCGCCCCGCTTTGCGCGCAGCAGGGGCGCTCTCTCTCCCAAGGGCTTGGTTACAGCGGAAAGCACTCCTGAGCTCCCAGCCTCCGGCCCCCCAGAACTGCAGCACCCTAGGTGCCGGTGTGCCCCACCGTGCGCACGGGCTGAGTATGGGTCTGGAGGACTGGGCCCGGCACACAGATCCCGCCGGTGTCCTGCGCTACGCCACGGACCGTCACGGCCTCCCCCTGGACGCCACCCCCCGGCACTGAGCTGGGCACCGAGTGCCACCTCTGGCCCGAAGCCCGACCTGATCGAAGTTCCCGCCGCGCAACTCCGTCCCGGAGAACCCGTCTTCGGGACCGCAGACCGCACTGACGAGGGTGCCGTGCTCACGGTCCGCCGGGCAGCTCCCGAACCGCGCGCCCTTCCCTCGCCTAGCTTCCCCCGTATCAGCGCCTGCCACCGCAACACCGAAAACCACCGCGCGGCACTGACCACAAATCCCTTGGAGCACCCCTGAGTCCGACCCCACCCGAAGCCTTTCCCTCGGGTACGCCCACCCCCTTCGACATCGCGCGCGCCCTGGCCACGCACATCTCGACCCGCCCGCCGCCCCCGCCGCATGTCGTCACCTACAGCTTCGGCCTGCTGCGCACTGCAGCGTCCCGCTATGGGCAGCGAAGCTCGGGCGGTTCCGTGCTCGGTCTCGCCAACTCTTTGCACGCCCAGCTGTACGGCCTGCCCGAGGAACGTCCCGCGCTGCCCGGCGCTCTGGACGAACTGCTCCAGGCAACCGGGTACGACGACGACCACAGCCTCGTCCTCGAACAGGTCGCCGCGCAGTTGGAAGCCGCCGTCGTACTCATCCGGCGGGCTCGGCACCGCGGCCGATATCTACCGGAGGCCGTGACTTCCCGGCTCGGCAGCAGCGAAGACCTCGCCCAGCAGGTGGTCGCTGAATTGCGCGAACTGGCACCGTCCCTCAAGAACGTAGGACGTTCCGTCCCGGTCCAGGCCGTCCGTCTGCCGCCCCGCCCTGCCGCACCGTCGGGGCTCACACGGCACTGACCCAGCGGTCCGAGCCGCAGGCCCCGGCCCCCGCCCCCACCCCGATTCGGGGCCGCGCCCCCTGAAGGTCCGTCCACCATGCCCGATGACGTCCTCTTCTCCCTCCCCGACGAACCCGGATCGGCGCCACCCGCCACAAACCCGGCCTCCGAACGCACCCCACCCGCAGTCTCCGCACCCGACCCGCCTGCGCCCACCGCGGGGCAACCACCCTGTCCGGTCGTACGTCTGCTCGCCCTCGCCGACCAGTTCACCCAGCACAACGACTCCCTTGCCCGCCTGCGGCCGGCCTATGGCGCGGCCCGCGGGCATGCCTCCGCCCAGGTACTCGCCAGCGCCTGCACCGATGCGGTGAAGGCCATCGAGGAACAGTCGCTGCCCGCGACCGCCGCAGTGAGGGAGGCCGCGATCCGGATCAAGCAGCTCGCCTACCTGACCGAGGGATCCTCCCGTCACCTCGCCGCAGCCAAGGCCCTCCTCAGTACCCCGGCGCCGGAAACGGACCAGGGGCGCGGGGGCCGGGACATCGTCCGCCAGACCGAGCTGGCTCAGGAACTGACAGCCCTGGGACCGGCTTCGGCCCTGCAGGCCGCGACCACCGTCGCCCTGGCGATGAACCGCCGCAGCCACCCCGGCGCCATGGATGCCGGCCGACTGACCCACGTCGAGCGGGCCACCCTGAACGCCACCGCCCGCGGCCACCTCGCGACCGGCTGGAGCGCCGGGCAGGAGTTCGCCCACAGCCAGACCGGCACCGCGTACATCGCGACCGTGCTCAGCCTGGAGCAGCAGGGCCTGATCGCACGTGAACCCGCATCTGCGCCGCCGGCCGCCGACGGCGGCCCTCCCCAGGACCGCGTCCGTCTCACCCTCAAGGGCGCCATGATCGTGGCCGCCCAGCTCGGCCGCGGTCTCTACACCCCGGCACCGGCCACCACCGCCGCCCGCGCCACCCCGGCACCGGCGCGCCCCCGCTGACACCTCCCCCCTCCCCTTTCCCCCCGCCCTCCCCGCCTGGGATGCGCGCAATCCCCAAGGACGCTCAATCCCCACCAGATCCACGTCCCGCCGCACACCGCCCACCACCACCCCGGCCCTCCCCCACCCGGCCGACAGCCCCGCCAGGCGCATCCTGTCGCTGGGTGCCGGCGTCCAAAGCTCAGCCCTGCTCTGCCTGTCCGCCGACGGCACCCTCCCGAAGGTCGACATCGCGATCTTCGCCGACACCGGCTGGGAGCCGAAGCAGGTCTACCAGCACCTCGACCGCCTCGAACGGGAAATCGCCGCCCCGGCCGGGATACCGATCCTGCGCGTCTCGTCCGGCAATATCCGCGAAGACGCCCTGGACCCCAATCACCGTTTCGCCTCCATGCCCCTGCACATCCTGAAGAAGGATGGAAAGAATGGAATGACTCGGCGGCAGTGCACAGGCGAATACAAAATCAAGCCGATCAAGAAAACGGTCCGCGAAATCCTCGGATACCCTTATCCCGCGAGGGTTCCGAAGGGCGTATTCGTGGAGCAGTGGGTCGGCATCAGTACGGATGAGTTCCACCGGGCCAAGGATTCCGGCGTCCAGTACATGCACAACGCCCACCCGCTCATCGATATGGGATGGTCACGCGCAGACTGTGTCAACTACCTGACCGGCATCGGACTGGCCGGCACCCCTAAATCGAGCTGCCTTGGCTGTCCATTTCACGGCAATGCCCAATGGCGAAGCATCAGGGACGGGTCACCTGGCGAATGGGCCGATGTCGTCGCGTTCGATGCAGCCATCCGCCATGGAAATGCGCGCGCGAATGCGAATGGCAACCGGCTGCTGGGTGAGGCTTATCTGCACCGCTCCAGGGTGCCGCTTTCCGAGGCCCCCATCGACCATGTCACCGCTGCGGAGTGGGCCGCCCTGAGGTCGGAGCCCAACGCGCCGGATGCCGAGGACCTCGAAGCCGGGGTCGTCAACGGCTGCTCTCCGTGGGCCTGCCGGGGCGAGAGCGACCCGGTCCGTGAGGACTTCGGGCTGGCCACATGACCAACCTCATCGTGGACCTCTTCGCAGGGCCAGGTGGTTGGGGGCATGCCCTGCACGTCCTGGGCGTACGCGATGTCGGTCTGGAGTGGGACGAATGGGCCTGCAAGACGCGGGCGGCGGCCGGGCAGACCACCATCCGCACCGATGTCGCGCTCTACCCGGCCCGACCGTTCGTGGGCCGGACCCGCGGGCTGATAGCTTCCCCGCCCTGCCAGGCATGGAGCATGGCGGGCAAGCGGCTCGGCCTGATCGACCAGCCACTGGTCCACCAGGCCGTGGCCGACCTGGCCGCCGGCCAGGACACCCGCGAACAACTGCTGGCAGCCTGCCGTGACCCCCGGAGCCTGCTGGCCGCCGAGCCGATGCGCTACCTCCACGCCCTGCACCAGTCCGGCCAACCCGAATGGGTGCTGATGGAGGAGGTCCCCGACGTAGCGCCGCTGTGGAAGCAGTACGCCGCCGTACTGCGCGGCTGGGGGTTCTCCACCTGGACCGGCATCCTCAACGCCGCCGACTACGGGGTCCCGCAGACGCGGCGGCGGGCGATCCTGATCGCCTCCCGCACCCGTACGGCCGCCCCGCCCGAGCCGACGCACACCCGGTTCGGCGAGCCGGACACCTTCTTCGGACCCGGCCGCCGGACCTGGGTCTCCATGGCCGAAGCCCTGGGCTGGGGGCGCACCGACGGACCCGTGCCCACCGTGTGCGCCGGCGGCGGCCCCGGAGGCGGACCGGAGCCCTTCCCCTCCGGCTCCCGCAAAACCCTCTCCGACGCCCGCGACCGAGGCGCCTGGCAGGAACCCCCGATCAGCCCTCAGATCCCGGCTGCCGGAAGCCGGTGCGGCTGCGCCGAAAAGTCACCGCGGTGCGGGCGCGGACAGGACTGGGTCCTGCGCAGCAACAGCCAGGCCAACGCCTCCGTCCGGCCGCTGACCGAACCGGCCGCCACCCTGTTCTTCGGCAACCGCGCCAACGAGTGCGTCTGGACCACCACGGGCCCCGCCCAAGCAGCCCCGCCGTCAATCCGGATCACCGCCGAGGAAGCCGGGATCCTGCAGTCCTTCCCCCCGGCCTACCCCTGGCAGGGGACCAAGGGGCAACGCTTCTCCCAGATCGGGAACGCCGTTCCCCCGCTGCTCGCCGCCCACTTGATCGCGCCGCACGTCGAACGCGTGCTCAGCCGCGACGACTTCGTCCTGGCGGCGTGATGCCCGACACCATCCCCACCGCCGACGAGGACCTCCTGCCGTACCCGGCGACGCCGCCGGTGGTCCACTACGCCGAGCAAGCCCTGCTCGGCGCCCTGCTCCTGGTGCCCGCGCGCCTGAAGACCATCGGTCTACTCGATCCGGCGCATTTCGCCAGTCCCGCCCATGGAGCCCTGTTCGCGGCCATGACCACGGTGCCCCCGCCGGCGCCCGAGGTCCACCACACCAGCCCGGTGTGGCTGAACCGGCTCCTGGACGCCGCCCGGCCCCAGGCCCGATCCCTGTCCGCCTCCTACCTGCATACCCTCATCAGGGTCTGCCGCACGGACGCCCACGCCCCCGCCTACGCACACATGGTCCGCGCGGGGCACGCCCGCCGAGTTCTTCGCCGGCATGCCGGACTCCTCGCGCAGGCCGCCCGCACCCCGGGACCCGATCCGGCCCGGACGGCCCTGACCCGGGCCGACCAGCTCGCCGGCCACCTCGACGAGATGGCGACCTCCTTCCCCTCCCACCCCGGCTCGATCCCCCGGACCCCGACCACCTCCCCGGCGGCGGTCCCACCCACGGCCGAGGCGGAAGACGAGGAGCGCATGCTGCTGGCCGCGGCCACCGCCCACCCCGAGGACCTGCCACGGTGGCTGCAGGAAGCCGACTTCACCACTCCCGTGCACGCCGCCCTCTTCACCTGCCTCACCGGCCTCACCCGCCGGGGTGCGCCCGTGGACCCGATCACCGTGCTGTGGGAGGCACAGCAGCACGGACTCCTGCACGACGGGTTCGGACCCACCGACCTCCTCGACGCCCTCTCCCACCCCACACCAGCAGCTGAACACTGGGGGCAGAAGATCCTCCAGCGCGCCCTCCTGCGCCAGGCCGAGGAAGTCGCCGCCCGGATCGAGGCCCTCACCGCGGACGAGGCCACCACCGTCCACCAGCTGGCCACAGGCAGCCGCCGGGCCCTCGCCGCCCTGGCCTCGGTCCGGGCCCGCTGGCACCAAGCCGTCACAG